>JAYGDG010000032.1:0-16011 GCA_046583015.1 Pirellulaceae bacterium
CACTTCTTTCATCAGTTCCGCAAACAGTCGCTGGAGCTTTTGTCGCGTATCTTTAGACTTGTCGTAATCTGCAGTTTTGGCATCAACGTCAACCTGCACGCCATCAATCTCCACCTGAAGTTGAGCCTGACGATCCTGGCTCAAGCCATCGCGAATCGCCAGCCCCAGATCTGCCTTGGCTTTATCCAAGTCAGCGCGGCGAAACTTAAGCTTTCCCAGCAGTTTCGCCTCGGCTTGTTTTGCCGCGGCGATAGCGGCGGAGAGTTTCGCTTCGGAGGGCTCGGCCAACTGCTTCGACAGAAGGTAAAACTCCTCCAGCAGACTGGCATCCAGCGGGGCCCCACGAGCTTTGGTTAGCTTCTCTTCGATTTGCTGCCGGGCGTTGCTGATCGCTTCGGTCTGCTGTTGCAATTGCCGCCAGTCGGCCATCCGCAAATCAATCGTGCGGGCTTTACGCTGGTATTGCTTCCATTCCCGCTGATGATCCGCTTTGAGCATCCAGAGCGTTGAGACCAGCAAGATCAAACCAGACACGGCAAAAATGACGTGCAGCCGTTTGATGTTGTACCGGGTTTTGTCTGTAGCAGGCATAACTTAACTATATTCTCTGGCGGCCAGCGCGCAGAGTACTCCCTACAAATTCAAAAAATACTCGGGGATGGAAATAAAATACTTCAAATCAATCGTCCAGCGCAGCACCATCTTAATGGGCAACAAGGCCATCATCTGAATCAGATTCGACAATACCATAAACCGCAGGAAACCCATTTTCGAATAGAGTTCGCGGAAAAACTTACTGCCCACAATCAACACCGGTGGCAGCAGCGCCAGGTACAAAAGAACCAGCAGAATTCCTGGCGACTCGCGCAACAAGATGTACCCAAACTGCAGCAGCCCACCACTCCCTTCGGGAGCCCTGGGACGCCCCATACTCAGCATGTGAACCCAAAAATACTCGGATAAATCAACGTTGTTTAGCGCCTCCACCTTGTGCGCATCCCAAGTCTCATACATGCCGAAGAAATTCCAGTTCGGTCCGCGCAGGAACGTCCCCATCACAATCAGCGTGATCCACATCACCAGGAATCCAAACTGGAACACCAGGTAAGCGAACTTACGCTGCTCAATCGTGTAATAGCCGTTACCTTCTTTATTAAAGTCGATGTAAGGAATCGCGATCAAACCAAACAGCACGACACTCGGCAAAACCACTCCGGCCATCCAGGGATCGTAGTAGACCAGCATCTCTTGCAGGCCCAGGAAATACCAGGGAGCCTTGGACGGATTCGGCGTCTTGACGCTGCTGGCCGGTTCTTCCAGCGGAGCCTGCAGAGCGATGGCCCAGAGCAGCAACAAGGCCGTCAAGGCAACCATGCAGATCAATTCGGTATAGACCAGGTCGGGCCAGACCAGGACTTTTTCGTCATCCAACTTCTCCAGCGGCTCGAGCCCCTCGCGGAGGCGGTCATCATTTTTCACAGCCCTGGAAGCGGCAATCCAGTTAAAGAAGCCCAACATGAAAACCAGGCCAACGATCGGCACGTTGTCCGGCTTGGTCACAATGGCAGCAAAATCGGGGTCCGTCATAGAAAAGCCCATGAAGACCAGCGCCAGGTTCAAACCGGTCCAGGCCACCAGCGGCTTAACGAAAAATCGTCGCCAGACAAACAGAACCCCCAGAACAACAATCGTCCCGACCGTATAGATCACCGGACCCATGAGAGCATCCAAGAACTCGCGGATCCCTAAGGGAATCGAAACCCAGGCCATCCACTTCGGATTCCCGCTCATGGCCAGCGGGGCAATCGTGACAAAGAGCATTGAAACGAACAGCCACAGATGAGCCGTTGTAAACGGAAAACGGAAACAATTGCAAATGACCGTCGCTCGACCGCTCTTCCAGAGGCAGTAAGCCATCAGCGCATTGGAAACCGCCAGGATGAGATAGTAGGCTCCCAGAAACCCGCTAATGCCTTCCAAAAATTCGGCTTCACTTAAATGCATCTGCTTGTCGCTATTCCATTTATCAGGACTGAACCTGTCTACCGATTGTTCACACGTTTTAGGCAATCACTTGACGCTGACGCCACCACCAACCGCTACTTTAGAGCGGCCCACTAATTCCCCCATCCTTCCGAATACGCCAGAAGTGGACCGCCAATAACAAGGCCGCCGCTAACGGGATCGCAATACAGTGCAACACGTAAAAACGATTTAAAGTCTCTTCGCCCACAAAGCGCGCACCGAGCAATCCGAACCTCGCATCCGAGGCATTGGTGATCATGTCAATTCCTCCCACGGTCAGCAATTGCGCACCGGGCCCCTCCGAGCCCAGGAACGGCGTTGCCCGACCCATGTTCGATCCGACCGTAATGGCCCAGATCGATAACTGATCCCATGGCAGCAGGTATCCCGTGAAGGAAAGCAACAGGGTCAAGACCAGCAGAATCACACCGATGGACCAGTTAAACTCCCGCGGCGGCTTGTAACTACCGGTCAAAAAGACTCGGTACATATGGAGCCATACCGTAATCACCATGGCATGCGCACCCCAGCGATGCAATTCGCGCAGAATCCCCAGGGAAGCAACATCGCGCAAGGCAAGAATGTCCGGGTAAGCCCACTCCAGCGTAGGCCGGTAATAGAACATCAGCAGGACGCCAGTGATTGTCTCCACCAGGAACAGAAAGAAAGTCACTCCTCCCATGCACCAGGTAAAACTAAGGGCGATCCCCTGCTTCTTGACCGAAACCGGGTGCAAATGGAGAAAGAAATTGGTCAGCATCACGACCACGCGATTACGGCGGTCCAGCGGTGCTGGATGCCGGAAATGCTCTTCCAGATCTGGGAATTTCTAATGATTTCGCCGAGAGATGGCATACTAACAATCGCCTGAACTAAACAACCACTGACAAACTAAAAACAACTACAACCGACTCAACTTCAACTCTCTGCACGGACCTTAAACTGAGACAAAGGAAGCCGCGTCTGCCCACTGCCCCCTCTCCTGGTTAAACGATCGACTCTTGTCGACTTCCAACTGGCCATCATCGGCCAGTTGAATCGCATAACGCTCTAAGGGTCGCGGGGCAGGCCCCTCGAAATTAATACCATCTTTATAAAAGCCACTGCCGTGACAGGGGCACTTGAATTTCTGTTCGCCCTCGAGCCAGTTGGGCGTGCAACCCAAGTGGGTACAAACCGTCTTGAGAGCATAAATCTGCGGCTGGCCATCGTATTCAAAACGAGCAATCCAAACACCGAATTGAGCCTTGAACTTGGTCTGCACTTGCCCAGGAGCAAAATCATCTGGAAAACCAACCTTAAAACGAGTCGGTGGCTCCATCAGAATGTTGGGGAACATAAAACGCGCAAGCCCTAAGGCCCACAGCACATGCGTGGCTGCTAAAGACGTAAATCCCACGGCTAAGGAAGAGCCAAACAAGGCACCACCCAAAGTAGCTATGAAACCACGCCGATCTGGACTGGTCCTCTCAGCTGGCTTGGCATAAGTCGGCTTGGCAGGCATGGGCGGAACTACCAGTTTCTCTTTGGCAGGCTTGGCACCTGTCGACTGGCCCTGCTCTCGCGCCTGCACCTTAGAGACTGGACCCGGTTTCGCCACACCGCGGGCCGCTGCCAGGATACTGGCCGTCGTCATGGGCCCACTGGGCTCGGCAGCTGGCTCGGCAGCTGGCTCAGCAGCGGCCGGTTTCGCAGCGGCCGGCTTCTTGGCAGCTGGCTTCTCAGGTGTCGCAGCGCTCGAACCGCCGCCACGTGCCGCGGCCAACATGTCAGCCACGCTCATCGCAGCTGGATCTTTTTTCTCCGCTGGCGGAGCAGCCGCCGGTGTCTCTTCGGCTGGCGTCTCTTCCGCTGGCTCGGCTTCTGCGGACGGCGAATCGGCAACTGGTTCGGCAGGGGTCGACGCAGCATCGCCACCTCGGCAGAGTGCCAGCATCTCCTCGATCGACATGTTCTCTCTGTCTACCATCGCCTACGTCCAGTCACTCCACCTAGGAGATAACCCGGCTGTCCTCCGAGCCTCGTCAGAAACCGATCCTCTAGGCTCCCCAGGAAAACTCGCCAAAACCAACCCAAGTCATTTTTGTCAAAGACTTTATAGTTTCCTTAATGACTTTCTGCAAGGGTCCTTCGACGGTTCAGTCAGCCGTATTGATCTGTCACCTAAAACGGCGTCGCATCCCTGCTGTCGGCTGTAGTCTAACACGATCAATCGAAAGGTCGAAACCCACGTAGGAGGAAATTTTTCAAATCTTCAAATCGAGAAAATTCGCTGGTGGGACGACCCCAATAGAAGCCCGCCGCTAGGAGCCGACCGCCAGCCCGGCAATAACTCTCCCGTGACTGGTCAGAACCGGTTGGAAGTGGTATCAATAGACCGCTTCAGGAGCGACTCAGATCGTTTCAGTTGAGTCAAAACCGGTATCACGAGGAGTGCGGGAGCGATGAATGTGCTGGTCATTGGAAATGGCGGGCGTGAACACGCCCTGGGCTGGAAAATCTCGCAAAGCACCCAGGTCGAGCGCGTCTTTGTCGCGCCTGGTAACGCCGGCACGGCAACCGACTGCGAAAATGTCGTACTGGACCTGGATGACTTTGACGCCCTGAACCAGTTTGCCCGGCAAAATGAGGTGAATCTGACCGTCGTCGGTCCCGAAGCGCCCTTGGCTGCCGGCATGGTCGATGCCCTGCAAAGTGCCGGAATGCGGGTTTTTGGACCGAGCAAGAATGCTGCTCAATTAGAAGCGAGCAAAGTCTTCTGCAAGAAGCTGCTCCGCACGGCCGACATTCCCACAGCCGACTTTCGCGTCTTTGGCGATGCCAAAAGTGCCATCCGCTATGTCCAGGAACATTACCCAAACGAAACCGATGAGGTCCCGCTGGTCGTCAAGGCCGATGGACTGGCCGCCGGGAAAGGGGTCATTGTCTGCTCCACGCGGCAGGAAGCACTCGAAGCCATTGACCAAATTGCGACCCGACGGGTTTTTGGAGATGCCGGTAGCCAGTTGATTCTCGAAGAACGCCTGGAGGGTCAGGAGGCCAGTGTGCTGGCGATCACCGATGGCCAGACGATTGTCACCCTGCCACCGGCCCAAGACCACAAACCGGCACTGGATGGAGACCGGGGTCCCAATACGGGCGGCATGGGCGCTTACAGCCCTACCCCGGTCGTTGACGACAAGCTGCTCAGTTGGGTCGAAGAACACGTGCTAGTCCCCACGGTCCACACGATGAAGCGTTCCCGCAACCCCTTTCGCGGCGTCCTTTACGCTGGCTTGATGATCACGCGCCATGGCTGCAAGGTGCTGGAATACAATGTTCGCTTCGGGGATCCCGAATGCCAGCCACTGTTAATGCGACTGCAATCGGATCTGGTGGAAGTCCTTGATGCCACGGTCGACGGTCGCCTCGAACAATTGCAACCGCTCAAATGGGATCCGCGGCCATCCGTCTGTGTCGTCATGGCCAGCGAGGGTTACCCGGGCAGTTACGAAACGGGGCACCCGATCAGCGGTCTGGATGAGGCGGCCGCGATGACAGACGTTAAGGTGTTTCATGCCGGAACACGTCTCGAGGGAGACCAGGTATTAACCCACGGCGGTCGCGTACTGGGAGTCACTGCGATGGCTGAAACGATCAGTCTTGCCAAAGAACAGGCCTACCAGGCGATCCAGTCGATTCACTGGCCCGGCGCCTGGTGTCGCACAGATATTTCTGACAAGGCCCAGGCTGAACAACCTGCCTGATTTGCAGCCAAGCCCGCTCCTCTCAGCCGACATCCCCTAAATCAAGTGATTTTCCGTAACGGGAGAGGACCATCTGCCGTAATTTCGCCAGTTCCGGATCGGCCAGCCCCGGATCTGCATCGATCGTTTGCTGTGCGACTGTGCGGGCCTCAATCAACAACTCCATGTCGCGTGTCAAATCAGCGATGTGCAGGGGTGGCATGCCGTGCTGACGAAACCCAAACAGCTCCCCAGGACCCCGTAAAGCGAAATCGACTTCTGCCAGTTCAAAGCCATCGGTCATCTCGACGAAGGCCTCGAGACGCTTTTCGGCTTCCGGGTTTGCTGGCTGAGCAAATACACATACATAACCAGTGTGTTTTCCCCTCCCAATGCGCCCCCGCAACTGGTGCAACTGGGCCAGGCCAAACTGTTGACCTCCCACGATCGTCATGAGAGTCGCATTGGGGACGTCGACACCAACTTCCACCACGGAAGTAGCCACCAGCACCTGGATCTTCCCCTCGGCGAAGTCCAGCATGACTTTTTCCTTCTCGCGGGCCGGCAAACGACCGTGCACCAGTCCCAAGCGAAAATCACTTAATTGCCCATTGCTCAATCCCTCAAAACACTCTTCCACGCTGGCCAGATCGTGATGTTCAGACTGTTCGACAAGGGGACTAATCACGTAACCTTGGCGGCCTTCGCGAAGTTTCTTGCGGTAAAAATCCCACCATTGCTCGCTCTTTTCTGCCGGTTCGCAATACGTGTGAATCGATTGCTGATGTGGCCCCTGACGAATCGTGGAAATATCCAGGTCTCCAAACAGGGTCATGGCCACCGTGCGAGGAATCGGCGTCGCTGTCATCACCAGGTAATGAGGATCCAGCCCGGCTTGCTTCAACACCGCCCGCTGCCGCACACCAAACTTGTGCTGCTCATCAATAATCACCAGGCCCAGCTTCGAAAACTCCACCGCCTCCTGGGCCACTGCGTGCGTCCCGATGACTAAATCGATCTCGCCAGCAGCAATCTGGGCCAACCGCTGCCTGCGATCCCCGGCAGACAAACTGCCGGTCAACAGCGTCATGCGAACCCGGCTGTCCTTCAAATCACGCTCGAATGTGCGGGCATGCTGAAGAGCCAGAATCTCCGTTGGAGCCATCAAAACAGCTTGCCAGCCATGGGCAACTGTTAGCAGCAGGGCATATTCGGCCACCGCTGTTTTCCCACTCCCCACATCTCCCTGCAACAACCGGTTCATGGGGACTTCTTGCCCCATATCCTGGCTGATTTCCTCGATCGCCAGCTTTTGGTCAGCGGTCAGTTGAAAAGGAAATAACCGCGTGATACGGGAGTGGATTTTCGCACTAACCGCTAGTGCCGGGGCACGAGATCGCTGGATTCGATTCCAACGACGGATGGCCAGCGCTAATTGCAATACCAGCAACTCCTGGAAGACAAAACGCCGCCGGGCACTGGCCAGTGACTCGTCATCCGCTGGCTGATGGATTTGTCGCAATGCCTCGTGAATCGGCAGTAACTGATGCGTCTGCAAGAACGATTCGGGAAACGTCTCTGCCAGCGCATCGGTGAATTCCTCAACCACCTGCCAGACCAGTCGCCGCATCTGATACTGGTTGATCCCTTCGGTCAATCGATACACGGGCAAGACCTGCCCGGCGGGCGGGTCTTCATCGTTCTCCAAATGAACGACTTGCGGATGGGTAATCTCCCAGCGCCCTTTACGCTGCTGAAACGTGCCGGAAAACATGACCGGGCAATCCACCTGGAAACGGTCTTTTAAATAGGGCTGGTTAAACCAGAGAGCAGACAGTTGCTGTTGATCCTGGGCAATCGTTACGGTCAACATCGTCCGCCCACGTCCGGTGGGTCTAAGTTCTACTTTTTGCACCGTGCCGCAGACACTCGCTGACTGCCCCTCGACCAATTCTGCCAACGGGACTAATTGACTCCAATCCTGATAACTGCGCGGGAAAAAGAAAAGGAGATCCGTGACCGTTTTAATATCCAACCGCTCCAGCAATTCGGCACGGCGCGGCCCGACTCCCTTCAAGTACTGAACCGGAGTCGTCAGGTCCGGTGTCGTTTCATGGTCCGTCATGTTCACTCGACTGAAGGTCCCCCTGGAACTGCTAACTCAGAGGTATTTCTGATAAGCAGCCACGGCCAGTTCGTCACACCGTGCGTTTTCTGGATGCCCAGTATGCCCTGCCACCCGGTAATAGCTAACCTGTTGCCCCTGCAATAACTGGTCCAGTTGTTGCCAGAGTTCCACGTTCTTGATCGGTACCAGGCGTTTTCCGTCCTTGCGACGCCAGTCGTTGGCTTTCCACCGTGGCAGCCACTCGCTAATCCCCTTGCCGACATAAACACTGTCCGTAAAGAGATCAATACGGCACGAAAACTTGAGCGCCGACAAGCCCTCAATGACGGCCATTAATTCCATCCGGTTATTGGTCGTTTCAGGCTCCGCACCACTGGCTTCCTTTTCCTGGCCGCTGGAAACATGCCGCAGCACAAAGGCCCAGCCACCCGGTCCCGGATTACCGCTGCACCCCCCGTCGGTATAAAGCTGCACGTCCGCTTCTGATTGAGAAGCACTACTCATCACCTCACACTGCTCCACAAAAAAAGAGTTCTCCAACGAAGTTCAGTCAAGCAGGCCACTCCCCTATCGACCCGGGCACACCATTTTCATCACGGCGATGGCATTTCAGTGGCTGGCGGAGAGTCGCTTGTCATCCGCGCCTGGGTAATCAAATCGCGTTGTTGCAGTTTAGTCAAGTCGTCCAGCTTGGCTGTCAGGCGTCCATCCTGCTGCGGTCGATCTTCGGCGACCCAGGGCAACACGACTCGAAACGTACTACCGATTCCCAGCTTACTCTCAAAGCTGATTTCACCCTCCATCAACTTACACAATTCCTTGAGAATCGAGAGTCCCAGCCCGGTTCCTGAGTACTCACGTGTCAAATTGTCGCCTCCAAGAGCTGCTGTTCCCTGTCGAAATTTCTCGAAAATGACTTCTCGATCTTCTTCCGCAATCCCCACTCCCGTATCGGTAACGGTCATCTCTAATTGATCTTCCGAATCCCGATGAGCAGCAACGGTAATACGGCCACCTTCGGGTGTAAACTTGACGGCGTTGGACAGCAGGTTCATCAAGATCTGCTGAACCTTGGCCTGGTCCTGGTAGAGCGGTATTTCATTGCCCGCGACTTGGACCTCCAGGTCAATATTCTTCTCTTCGGTCAAGGAACGCATCATGTCACATTGAGCTTGAACCACGGTTTCCAGCATGAATTCGGTGGGCCGCACGTCCATTTTACCCGCTTCCATCTTGGCCAGGTCGAGAATGTCATTGATCATTTCCAGCAACAGTCTTCCCGATTTCCGGATATTCCCGGCGTACCGCCGCTGCTTGTCATCAAGTGCCCCAATCCCCTGCAATACCTCCGAAAATCCGATGATACTGTTGAGCGGTGTGCGCAACTCATGACTCATGTTGGCTAGAAAATCTCCCTTCAGCCGATTCATTTCATACAACCGCATGTTCAACTGGGCGAGCTCATCGACCTTGTTATCCAGGTCGGTATTGACGTCACGTAATTCACTTTGGGCCTCGGTCAAGTGACGCAACATTCGATTGAACGACTCGGCAAGATCTTCAAATTCGTCATTCGTGCGAATATTAGCCCGCTGCTCGGAGTCACCCTGGATAATCGAATCACTCACCTCGCGGAGATGTTTTAGTGGCCGGACGATGACATAACGGACAATCACGTAGAGTGCAATCATCGCCACGAAGACCGTGAAAATGGCAACCGCAATCAGGATCGCGCGGGCCCGGTTGATGGCAGCCTGGGTCTCTCCATAGGGAAAAACCACCTTCACCACCACAAAGGGGTCTTCAGCCCCGTCCAGCAGATTACCACCGGAGGCGGCCTCGGCCCCGACCCCAACCGTATCGAGATGACAGGCACGACAGTTCGTGCCCCAGTATACCGGTTCAAAGTAATGGTATTCTTTGCCAGCTCGATCGGTTTGAATTCGTCGCTCGGCTCGAACTGGAAGGTTGTCCTGAACCGCTGTCAATTGATCGATAGCGCCTGTCAGCGCATTGCCATCGAGCGGTTGCGTGGAAGCCTGCGTACGTGAACGGGCCTCCGTCTCTGCCGGCAGGCTGGCTGCCACGGATTTGGCTTCCGCCTGCCGGTCCAATTGCTGCCTCTGAATCTTCTTCAAACCCTTGAGAATCGCAATCTCTTCCGGGTCCGTGGCCGTTTTCACTTTCACCCAAGTTGGCTTCGGTTCCCCCTGTAAACCCAATATTTCATGGCGATTGTAAACCTGGTGCTTCTCGAACTCAGCCAACACGTCTTTGACCAGTTCATCGTGCTCCTGGAATGTCTCCCAGGCTTTGAAGTGAGTCTTGAGCATGATCAGGTCAACAAGGTCCCGACCTTTTCCACGGGTGTTGGTCATCACCAGGTCTTCGGCTACCCGATCAACACCCCAAAAAGCTCCGGCGATTAAGACTGCCAGGCAGAAACCAAATAGCAAACGACACTTTCGTTCCAGACTGGTTTCACCCAGGACGCGTTTAAGAGAACGATAGGCCATGATGAATCAACCCAACCAGATGCCAAGGCCACCACATGCAAACACCGTTATTTTAGGGGCCGTATATCGGCAAAGCCAGTGCAATCGCGAACTTCTGGTGACAACCTACAATAATGACCAGGGATCGACATCAATCACCCATTGTACCCCAGGGACGACCGGTAAATCAGTCGTTGCCTGACGAAATACCTGCCGCAACCGCTCCCTATCCGAATCAATCAAGAGTACATGAAGCCGATATTTGCCCCTTAATTTCGCAATCGGCGCCGGGGCGGGCCCCAAGAGTCGCAGACCCTTGGATTCCGCTGGAAAAGCAGCCTGCAAACGATCTGCTAACTCCTGGCAAAATGCCGTCGCCGTCGCTTCCTGCTCTCCACGGACAATCAAACGAATCATCTCAGTCGCAGGCGGATAACCAAATTGCTGCCGAGTCGGCAGTTCCTGAGAGACAAACCGCAGGTAATCATGCTGCACCGCCGCCGCGATCGCCGGATGTTCCGGACTAAACGTCTGCACCAGTACCCGCCCTCCGCGGGCACTGCGGCCTGTCCTGCCAGCCACCTGAGTCACCAACTGAAACGTCCTCTCGGCAGCCCGGAAGTCGGGAAAATGCAAGGCGGTATCGGCATTAATGACTCCGACCAGCGTCACGTTAGGAAAGTCCAGACCTTTGGCAATCATCTGCGTGCCCAGCAAGATCTGCACCTCGCCGGCGCGGAACCGCGCCAACGCTTCTTCGTGACTGCCCACCTTCCGCATCGTATCGGAATCCATCCGCAAGCAGGATGCTTGCGGAAAACGCGCTCGCACTTCGGCTTCCAGGCGTTGCGTGCCCAGCCCCGCATAACGTATGCCGTCAAATCCACACTCTCCGCAGCGGTCCGGTGCCGTAATCATGTATTCGCAGTAATGACAAATGGCCTGCTCAGCTCCTGTTTTTCTGACAGCTACACGGTGATGGGTCAGGGCAATGTCGCAATGTGGACAGCGGACCACTTCTCCGCAACTGGGACATTGAATGCTGGTGGAATATCCCCGTCGGTTTAACAGCAGGATAATCTGTCCGTTGCCAGCCAGGGCCTGTTCCATGGCCCGGTACAAGGGACGACTAATCGAGCCGCGACGCTGGGATCCCTCGTGCCGCAAGTCAACCACCTTGACGTCCGGTAAAGGTCGATCGGCAATCCGCCTGGGTAAGGTGGCCAGTTGGAACTGCTTCTTCTGAGCCTGCACCCAGCTCTCCAGGGAAGGAGTGGCAGAACCCAGGACCAGCGGCACGCCCTCTCGCCGTGCCCGTTCCAATGCCACATCACGGGCATGATAACGAGGAATCGTATCCTGTTTGAAGGAGGTATCATGTTCTTCGTCAATGACGATTAAGCCCAAGTTTGGCGTCGGTGCGAAAACTGCACTGCGAGCACCCACCACGACCTGAACCTCTCCACGCGCAATTCGCCGCCAGTGCTGATGCCGCTCGGCGTCACTCAAGTGGCTGTGTAAGACGGCTACCTGATCAAACCGGGAACGGAACCGTTGCCGTGTTTGGGGAGTCAAACTAATCTCTGGAACTAACACCACCGCCTGGCGACCAAACCCGATAATGTGCTCAATCGCCTGAATATAGACTTCCGTCTTACCGCTGCCGGTCACCCCGTAGAGCAACAAGGTCTCGTGTTCACGACGATCCAAGCTCTCGACAATCTTGTCCAGTGCGAGTTTCTGGTCAGAATTTAAATCCAACGCCTCTTCACGAACCACCGGTGGCTCTGCCGTGGCCGGCACCGCCTGCCGCGTCATCTCCGTCTGAATCAGTCCTTTCTTAATGCACGCCCGAATCGGCGCCCGCGTGCAACCGACCAGCTGACCAACCTGGTCTGGAGTCATCGGAGCGCTGGACTCGGCAAGTACTTCCAGCACGCGCCGCTGTTTGGGTGGCAAACTCAATTCACTAAGCTGCCCCGCGACTTCCGTCGCCAGTTGCAGCAACTGCACCCGCCGGGTGCCCGCCCCGGACCGTACTCCTGCCGGCACAACCGCCTCTAAGACCTGGCCCCAATTGCAGAGGTAGTAGTCAGACATCCACTCCGTCAATTCGAGCATGGGAGTAGAAATCAGTGCCTGCTGGTCCACCACTTCCAGGACGTCTTTGAGTGCTCGCGTAACGTTCTCACCAGTCGCAGCACCAACGGCTACGCAGTAACCGGTTACCAGTCGATTGCCGCGTCCTAAAGGGACCTTCACCCGCTTACCCGCCTGCACCTCATCGATCAGCGAATCCGGAACACGGTAGTCAAACGGTCCCCCAGGGGCTGCCGAGAAAATCACCGTGGCTACCGTGCGATCCTCTACCTCGTCCAACTCCCAGGGAGCGGATGGTGCAGTAAACAGCGGCTGCTGCCTTTCCCCCATTAACGTCTCCATACCTAATCTAATGATCAATCTGAAGCCCGGGGGCTGGGAGCCCCCTTGGTCAGTAGCCAGACGGAACGTTACGATAACAGTCAGGTCCTTCATCTGGCAAGCGTTCGAGAGAACGCCAGAGGCGTGCCAGCGAAACTGGCAAGATTCGTTAGCCGCTGATCCACGATGATTGGGCAAACAACCCGAACTCAGTCATTTCACTCCTTAAACAGGGTGCAACATGCGTCTCGGTATTTTTGGCGGTACCTTTGATCCCATTCACTATGGCCACTTGCTGCTGGCCGAGTGCTGCCTCGAAGCACAGGGCCTGGACCAGGTCTGGTTCATGTTGGCTGCCACCCCACCCCACAAATTGCAGCAAACCATCTCCGCCAGCGGTGCCCGCCTCGAGATGGTCAACCTGGCACTAGCTGGACACCCCGCCCTCAAATCCTCCTCCCTGGAGTTGGACCGCGGCGGAGTCAGTTACACCGTCGATACCCTCGCCCAAATCCTCCAAGAGGATCCTGGTTGTGAGCTGTTGCTGTTGCTAGGTACAGATTCCTGGCACGATCTTCCCAACTGGCACAAGCCGGACGAAATCTGCCAGTTGGCCACTCCCATCGTCGTCCATCGCGCTGGGGAAAAACCACCTGACTTCACGACAGCCGCAAGTTTCTGTTCTCCAGATCGCCGGGCCCAGATCCAGCAGGGACAAGTGATCATGCCGGCAATTGACCTGGCCAGTTCCGAACTGAGAACACGGGCTGCTGCTGGCAAAAGTCTCAAATTCCGAACCCCGGCTGCCGTCGAGCAATACATTCTCCAACACCAGCTCTATCGGCCAGCTCAGTGAAGGCCGGATGTTAAAATAACCGGCTGGGTAGATCAGGCAGCTTTCGGGTAATTCCACAATTGGGCTAAGGGTGCTGGTAACACCAGTCCTGCCAGGGACGGATCGGTCCCCAAAACCCCCTGGATTTGGTCAAGTCGCTCACGCGGATTGAGGGCCAGATCCAGAAAGATCCACTTCTGTCCCCCAAATTCACACCCTCCGCCACCGCTTCCCCCAAACCAGTCCTGACGAATCTGGTAGCCCGCTTGCTTCGCCACCTGCACTGCCAGTGCCAACAAATCGACCGTATGCATCCTAGCTTGTCCAATCCGCCAGATCCGTGGCTTTGTCCCTTGTTAGGAGCGAATTATAGTGGCTTCTATTAAGGTTGCCCAGGTCGTTTCGACGATAGAAAAAACGTACTTAAGTTACTAAATAACAACATGTTAAGGCGCACCCATCAGGTAAGAAAGTAGGATCAGACCAGACTCGGTAAACGAGTCAAACTTCTCCATCTGAGGAAGTTTTTGCGATTCGGGGCTCTTCAGCATAATTTTGATATTAACAGAGTGGCAGCAATCATGACCTCAAACCAACCCAACCGCGCGCCTCAACCGACCGAGGCGAGTACCCAGGCCCCTGCCGAACCGCCCCTGCAAGAGCAGGTTGCCATGCTGCAACAGCAACTCATCGAGGC
Source organism: Pirellulaceae bacterium (assembly GCA_046583015.1). Taxonomy (GTDB): domain Bacteria; phylum Planctomycetota; class Planctomycetia; order Pirellulales; family Pirellulaceae; genus JAZADA01. Next base: position 14,327 of record JAYGDG010000032.1, read on the forward strand.
TCAAAAGTTGACGGCTCTGGGTGAACTGGTCGGCACCACGACCCATGAATTCAACAATGTGCTGATGACCATTCTCAACTACGCCAAGATGGGCATGCGGCACCGGGACCAGGCCACCCGTGACAAGTCGCTGGAGAAGATCCTGGCCGCGGCGGAACGGGCTGCCCGCATTACCAATAGCGTTTTGGGAATGGCTCGCAATCGCTCCAACACCATGGAACCGACGAATCTACAGCAGTTGATTGACGACTCACTGGTGTTGTTAGAAAGAGAATTGAACAAGTACCGGATTTCGTTGGAAAAAGATTTTCCCGACGTCCCAATGGTCCGGGCCAACGGCAACCAGATTCAACAGGTCCTGCTCAACCTCCTGATCAACGCACGGCAGGCAATGCCTGATGGCGGAACGATTATATTGCGTCTTCAGCACCATCCCGCAGAACAGATGGTCGCCATCATCATCCGTGATTCCGGCAGCGGAATCGCTCAAGACAAACTGCAGCGAATTTTTGATCCATTTTTCAGTACAAAAAGCGGGCCGGACTCGAGCGGCAAGGGCGGCACCGGGCTGGGACTCTCCTCTTGCCACAACATTATTGACGGACACCAGGGACGGATTCGCGTAGCCAGCACGCTGGGCCAGGGAACTCAATTCACCATCTTGCTTCCTGTCGCAAAGGTCGCAGAGAAATCAGCAACCGCCAACTCACCGTCGGCGATCATCACGCCCGAGGCAGGGACCTTCAACAAACCCGACAACCGTGCTTCGGCCTAGGCAAAGGTGTTTCAGAAGAACCGGCCTTGGACAACTAGCGCTGGTTTACGTTGGTCAGGCGGTCACGTAATTGCCCCAGCATTTCCTGCTCCAAGGCAGTGTCTCGACCTAGTGAAATCCAGCCCAGCGTTACGGGACCCCTCTCAACACTCAGTTCCCCATCGGTCAATGAACCGTCATGACGGCGGGTGGCCCCTCCCACGGTAGCAAATTCGGGACGATCCAAGTCTTCCAGTTCCTTGACTACCAGGATCTCTACCGAATAACCGGCTGCTTCTGGAATCACGCGAATCGTTGCCTGGCGGCGGATTGACTGGACGGTGCTAAGCAGTCTTTCGTAGCCAGGCCTGGAATCGCTGCGCCACGGCTCTAACAAGGTTGAGCCAACCATGGCACGCGTAACGATACGACCTTCGGTGAGCGTGTCTCCCACGACTTGGTTACGCTCTTCACGCTCAATCTTGAAATAATCATCAACCGTATCGACCAATTGAATCCAGAGGAAATCACGGTCAGTGACTGGTATCAAGAGCGGGTTATTGAGGGTGGCCACCACGTTGGGATCGGTTGGCCCCGCGCCGCTGGGATTGTAGAGGCCAGAGAGACAACCACTTAACAAGAGCATCAAGGGGGCAACGACCAATAGCCAGCCGTGGTTCTGCCAAGTTCGAGCTCGCATCGACTTTTCCTGAATTTCTCGAGAAGCAAAACAAACACCAGGTACTAAGCATTCGCTGAAGCAGCTTCAAGGCGGGTCGGAGTGTGTCAAAAACGAGCTTAGACAGCAAGTCCAATTGCCGGCCGACCGAGGAATTTAACTCTTTTTAAAATAACTACTTAGGGCAATCCATGGCGAATATCCCTGCCCCCTCCAGTCACTATTCTCAGAGGAATGAAGCTGCTTGCCTTG
>JAYGDG010000043.1:0-1827 GCA_046583015.1 Pirellulaceae bacterium
TCTACGGCGAAGAAGAAGAGCAGGACGCTGATAAGGGAAAAAGCGAGCTTCTTGCGTACTGAGAACTTGGTTCGAGATGCCATGATGAGTTGGACAAAAAGCAGTTGCTGTGGAAAATCGATCAGTTGCTACCAATGCATATCAGCAGGCCACTTTGCGTGGTCACGTAGAGGTGTTGATCGGCAATTGCCAGGCAGTCATGAATCAACTCGTGGGGGATGTCCAGTTCGTTGATCAGCTTGCCGGTCGCGACGGAGTAACAGCGAAGTACATTGGGGCCGCTGCGGTCAGCGGTAAAACGTCCGGCAACGTACAATCGCTGAGGGGTTGAAACGATCCCTCTTACGCGAGATTCAGTTGACAACTTGTGAGACCAGTCCGATAGCTTGCTACCCTTCATGGCGATGGAAAACAGCTCGCCATCCTCGGAGAGACTTCCGTTGCCACCGTTGACCTTGGCATATCGAAACCCAAAGGTTGCCCGTTCATCGAAAGAGAGCAATTGCCCGGATGGCCGGTCATCGACAGACCAGAGTTGCAGGTTCTTGCGGGTCGCAATCGGTCGCTGGTACCACGTGTCATCAAGTAGCCCCAGGGATCCACTGCGGAGACGTTTGACACTTGCTTTCTGCTGCTTGCCGGTAAGGGTATCGAATTCCAGGCCTGCCATTTGTACCGTGTCGCCCTCTCCATTGAGAACATCTGGTAGATTTTCAAAGTCTTCAGGTTGCACGGACCAGAGGTTTTTTCCGGTGAGCAAGTCAAGGCGATGTAGCAGGAGCCCACCGTCGGCAGCAGCATGTCTTCCCGTCAGGCAAAATACCTGACCGTTATGGACCAGGATTCCCCCGTGGACAGGCCAGATTGACTCGAGTTGTCCGTAAGCCAAAATTCGCTTGTCCTGAGGAGCGACACGAGTTTTCCAAACCAGTTGGCCATCGGCACTGCGCAGGCAGTAGACCCAGCCATCACGGCTACCGAATAAGCAGTACTGCTTTTCAATCGTCGGTGGGCAATCGATTCTACCCCCCGCCGTGTATTGCCATTGCACTCTCCCACCTGCGCGATCGCAGGCAACGATTTTTTGTCGATCGACCACGCCCACAAACACGCAACCGCCAGCGATCACAGGACTGGTCAACAAACCACCATTGTTGTGCCTCCATTCGTCCGCTAAAGAACCGGTTTCTTGCTGCTCGGGAGTTGCGTCGATAGTTGGTTTGTTGTCAATCGTCTGGGTCCAGACCACTTTAAGCTGACTGGGCCCTGGGGCAGTGGTACTGCCGCTACGTGTTGCATCGTGCCGGTAAGTTGGCCAATCGGTTGGTTGGATTGGGAATGGAAGCGGTTTTCCGTAGGCCGGACCCTTCTCCAGATGCGCGGCGCTGCTGTCAGTGAGCTGGTGATCAGTGCTGTTAAAGCCGATGAACCCGCGCAACATCGAATAACATCCACAGGCCTGGGGAAACGTGTAGAGCAAACCGTTGGCTGGCAGCATGCTGGCAGTCGCACAGGAATTGCGACCAGCATGAAAATGAGAGTACTGGCCCGTTTCGAGGTCCGCGAAATCCATCGAACCACCCATGAAAAACCGTTCCGTGGCAACATCGTAACTGCAGCGATGCTTGATGGTGAATCCTTTCGGCTGGACAATCCTCTTGATGACTTTGCCCGTCTGTGGATCGAGACCTTCCCAGGCATATTGCTTGGTTTCCTGGGTGTTTGCCGTGTGTATCCAAACCAGGTCGTGCATTGCCATGATCTTGGCATAGCTGCCGCCATGACCAATGAGGCTATAGGTGTAGCTCCAGAGGTGCTGCCCAGTCT
>JAYGDG010000213.1:0-2618 GCA_046583015.1 Pirellulaceae bacterium
TTAGCCGGGTGAGCCTCTTTCTGTGGGGAACCCATGGAATTGGCAAGAGCTCGATTGTGAAGGAGGTAGCCCAGGAGCTAGAGATTGGTTTTGTCGATTTCCGCTGTGCCCAGATCGAGGCCTGCGATTTGCGAGGGCTGCCGGACAAGGTGGATGGCAGGACTGTCTTTTGTCCGTCGGCCGAGTTGCCGGCAGCTGGTCGGGGAATTCTCTTTCTGGACGAGCTTAACAGGGCCACTAGCGATGTGCTTAGTGCTGCCTTTCAGCTTGTATTGGATCATCGGGTGGGAGAATACTGTCTGCCGGAAGGCTGGTCGATTGTCTGTGCTGGCAATCTTGAGAATGGCGACTACCACGTCACGGAACTGGATCCCGCCTTTCGTGATCGCTTCTGTCACGCCGTACTCTCTGCTGGAGCGAGTACCTTTGACGAATGGTCTGACTGGATTTCAGAGCGCTACCCGGAAATGGCCTTTGACGTGGTGAACTTCTGTAGCGGCAACTTGAAGCACCTGGAAGTTGTTGAGAACGAATCGCTTGGTTTCCAGGTGCTCCCTTCTCGCCGTTCCTGGGAAATGGCAATCCGCTGTTTGAGCGTGGCAAGGCGGGAGGGGTTTTCCAAGCGCTGCCAGGTGGAAGTCCTGGCTGGCTTGATAGGTCGTGAACTGGCCGTGGCATTTCAAAAATACCGATCCCCGGTTAGCCCGCAAGACTTGTTATCGAGCGGAGTTGCCGAACTGACCGAGCAGATTACCAGGCTCAATCGCAATCAGAAGATGGCCCTGATGTGGGGACTGTTTTCCCATGTTCGTGATCACTTGCATGACCGGGATCGGGCCAAGGTTGCCTTGGACTTCGCTGAATTGTTGTTCGAACAGGAAAAGGACCTGGCGATTGGATTTTGCGTGTCACTACTGTCCGGAGTATGCCAAACGGACGAGCAGTTGACCAATGCCCAGTACGTTGCCCTGCTGACCAACACCAGGCTGACAGGGGCGATGGCACGAGTGAATCGTGAACAGGGTGAAACGGATAGCCTGGTTAATTACCTGGCCGAACGCCCGAAACTCTCTGCGGCGGTGGCCCAGGCCATGTCGCAGGAAGCCGACACGAATACCGAGGAGGTGTGCCTATGAGTAGTAATCGTCTGGAAAAAGCTCGCTGCTTGCTGTTGGCCCATGAACCCTGGTATGGCCACGTGGCGATGAACATGACCTGGATCGAAACCTCGATCGTCAGGACGATGGGGGTTCGAGTGGTCCATGGCGGGGATGTCCAGTGTCTCTACAATCCGCTGTTTGTTAAGGAGTTAACGGTCCCGGAGATTTGTTTTGTCATTCAGCATGAAGTGGAGCACGTGGTCCGCTGTCACTGCCTTCGCAACGGTTTGAGCGACAGGCTGACGTTTAACGTGGCTGCTGACATGGTGGTTAACGGTTCGAAGTCTTTGCCACGCATTGGTATTACGACCGATGGTGCCCGGGAGCGTCACATTCCCTGTCGAGACGAGTTGATCTGGTTGCCTCATTGTTGGTCTCCCAACGAGAACACCGAGTATTACTACCGCCGACTGGTGAGAATGCGCGGTGACCTTCCGGATGGATTTGTCCTCGACGATCATTCGCTGTGGGAGCAAAGCGACTTGTCACAGGAAGAGTTTCGGATCGTGGTGCGATCGCTGATTGTCGATGCGAACAAGAAAACGCGCGGAAACATGCCGGGACACTTGCGGAGCGTTGTCGAGCAGCTTGACCAGTCGCAGATTCCCTGGCCAGCATTATTGAGGCGTTACTTGAACCAGTCGTTGGGCCAGCGTCGTACGAGCTACTCGCGGCGCCATCGTCGTCGGGACGAGTTTGGTGTTCCCGGAACAACTCGTCGGCGCCAAGCTCATGTTTCTGTGATTGTTGATGTCAGCGGCTCGGTATCACACAAGGAACTGGGCCGGTTTTTTGGCGAGATGGAGAAGATCTGCAGTTCGGCGCGGACAGACGTCTTGTTATGGGATTGCGAGTTCCGAGGATTCACCGCCAATTATCGCCACGGTGATTGGGAAAAATTCACTCCTGACGGTGGAGGTGGAACGGATATGGCAGCACCGGTCGAGTGGCTGGACCAGCGTAATCTGGTTGGCGATTGTGTTGTCATTCTCACCGACGGTCACTGTAACTGGCCGGTGAAACAAGGCTTCGGCTTCATTGCCGTTATCTCCGGTGCCACGGTCGGTCCCACCTGGGGCCGCACCGTTTACCTTGCGGCCTGAGTTTAGGACAGTCTTCTGACTCAGGTGGGCCAACCCTGGCCATCGCAACTAACAAAAGAAAGGAACGTGTATGAAAGATTTACTTCAAGCTGCCATCATTGACGAGATTCACGGTGAATGCGCGTCAAGTCTGTTGGCGGATAACCGACCGTCGACCTGGGATCCGCAACCAGCTTCCCTGGTCTTTTCCTATCCCGAAGGTACCCGCTACGAGCTGGCCGTGCGATTGCACCCTCAAGCTCTCGTCAATTCGGATCTTTGTCGCGATGACGAAGTTCTTGATTCCATCCGGCTGTCCCTGGGTGATCCGGATTGGTTTTCAGCCGTCTCACGATTTACCCGTGATTGCATTATT
>JAYGDG010000420.1:0-4310 GCA_046583015.1 Pirellulaceae bacterium
CGTCAGCCCTAATTCGGTCATACAGCGCCGGACCTGGTCGCTCGCTTTCTCCGCGTCGCGGGGATTGTCCGCTAACCGAAACCGCTCCCACCATATCGCTAATTGCTCCAGGGCCGCTAAATACGTGGCGCATAGTATGGAACTATCTATCAGTTCCTTCCCGTATGTCGACCACGCTTCAGCGGCGATCTTCCCTAAGTGCTTCGGTGGTTTCGGTAGCTTCACCACCGGCTCATATGTCGCCTGCGACATATCGGCCATATCAGACTCCCTTCAAATCAAAGCGAGGTAATTGAAAACCTCAAGATCTCGCAAAAAAACGCGCGCCTAAACAAGCGGTCCTATGCGGATGGGTGCATAAATCAAACGCCCCCCGGTTCACTCGCCAGAACTCCGCACCATCGCCACGATGCGTGCCTTGAGCGCGTCGGGCAGGGGCGGGCCAATGGTCGATGATCGTCTGTAGGTCGGGGTGGATGGTGCTGTTGTCGAGTTCAACTGCTGCGCACTTCTCAGAATTTGCTTTTCCCTCGGGGTTTAAGGGGCCTTTTGAAAGTGATCCTACGTCACGGTGAAATAGTGTTTGTGTACGATGTTTGGAGGAACGCCAAGCCATTTGTGATAACGGCCCGTGGTATGGGTAAATGACATGATTCTCGTCGTGGATAGTCTTTTAGCCAATAAGCGCGATCCGGTTTTGACCACGCGAGAACACGAGATATACTGACTCGCATGAAATACCTATTGCACACCAGCCTGATCTCATTGTTGATGTTCTCCTCCGTCGGGGCGGCCGAACGTCCCCCCAATATCGTCTTTGTTTACGCGGACGATCTGGGTTGGGGCGATCTTGCCTGTCACGGACACCAGGGTATTCAGACGCCGCACCTAGATCGGATGGCCCGGGAAGGGACCGACTTTCACCAGTTCATGGTGGCCAACCCGGTTTGCTCGCCGAGCCGCACTGCCATTAACACCGGGCAGTACCCCTCCCGACACGGGGTACATCAGCACTTCGCGTCGCACGCGCAGAACGTAGGCCGTGGTATGCCCGACTGGTTGTCCCCCGACGCACCGTCCCTTCCCCGCTTGTTGAAACAAGCCGGTTATCGAACCGCGCACTATGGCAAGTGGCATCTCTCAGGCGGCGGCAGCGAGGACGCGCCGCTACCCTCCGCGTACGGCTATGATGAGTCAGCCGTATTTAACGGTCCCGGCCGAAACGTGTTCGAAGGAAGCGACGTCGGAAAACCGGCCAGGGATGCAGCCTCTTTTCTAAGCGTCGCCGCCACTGACCACGCGGTCCGGTTTATCAAGCAATCCGGCGACGAGCCGTTTTTTATCAACCTCTGGCTGCACGAAACTCACCACGTGGTGTCCGCAACCAAAGATGACCGCAAGCCCTATGCCGACGTCGCCGAGCCGCAGCAAACCTATTATTCGGCGGTGACCCGGATGGACCGACAGGTGGGGCGCATTCTGGACGTGGTAAAGAACGCGGGCATCGACGACCGAACGCTGATTCTGTTCTCCAGCGACAACGGGCCGGAGAATTCCTCACAGCGCCTGAAATACAGCGTTGGCGTCACCGGCAGGATGAAGGGCCGTAAACGCAGCCTTTACATGGGCGGCGTCTGCACCCCGTTTATCGTTCGCTGGCCCGGAAAGGTACCCGCAGGACGTATCGATAAAGAAACCTTGCTGGGCGGTGTGGATGTGCTGCCGACACTGCTCGCCGTCGCGGGACGAGAGTTGCCATCAGGTTACTCGCCCGATGGTATCAATGCACTGACTGCGCTACGGGGCCAACCGCTCCAACGCATCAAGCCCCTGTTCTGGTATTGGCAAGGGAATCCCCGCGGTCCGGACTGGCCCAGGTTCGGGATGCGAGACGGTCCCTGGACCTTGCTGATGGACGACAGTAAGGCTGAGTTGTACGAGGTGCAAAAGGATCGGGGCCAGCAGCAAAATCTCGCGACCAGACACCCGGAGCGGGTTGAGTCCATGAAGAAATCCATCGCCGACTGGAAGGCCACTCTGCCCGAGCTGCCAAAGGTCGCACCCCGAGCGGGCGCGAGAAGACCCACGGCGCCGACCAAGAAGCCCGGTATCGATCGGTCGGCGGCGTTCCGAAAGAAAGACTTGAACAAAGACAACCAGCTCACACTCAAGGAATACCTGCACAACTTTAAGAATCCGGAAGAGGTGAAGGACCGATTTCCACGTTTCGATAAGAACGGGGATGGCGTTTTGAGCCGAGAAGAGTTTGTGAATCGGTAACCGAGGAGATCCAGCCATCAACGTCGCTTCTACAGCAATCATCGTTGATGGAGAGGGCTCAGCGGCGGCCAAGTTGACGACTGGTGAAGGAGAACTCCAATGTTTGCAGCAAGAAATCTGACCACGTACCTCATTGCAGGAATCATTTGGCTGAATTTGTTTAGCACAGGTGACTTACTGGCTGACGAGAAGAAGAGTAATCAGCAGCAACTGAAAAAGACCGCAGCGGCGAAACCGGTTTTTACCGTCTCCAAGGAGACTACCTATGTCACCGGACCGCTGAGAAAGGATGGCACGGTTGATTACGTGGCTGCTTTGAACGCGGCCTTTAGCCGTGCGGTGACGGTGGAAAATAACGCTGCAGTTTTGCTCTCCCAGGCCGTTGGTCCCAACGAAATTGAGGCTTGGGAAAACATGCCTTCTAATTTGGTGGCTGAAATTCGAACCGAGTATTTCAAGAGGCTGGGGATCGCTCCCTTGCCGCTTCAAGGGAACTACTTTGTTTCGCTTGATAAGCTGGTGCAGCGCGCGGTGGTTGGAAAAGACGTGAGCGACAATGAGCTTACGAAGCTTGAGTCGCAACTGCATAGAAAAGTGCTTACAGCACAGAAAGAGGTTTGGGAGCAATTTGACAAGGCACAAAAGAGGACTTGGACGGCACGTGAGTTTCCGCTACTGGCCGAGTGGTTGCTGGTCAACCAGGAGCCTTTGCAGTTGGTGCAGCAAGCATGCCAGCGTACCCGTTATTATGCCCCGCTTATCAGCGGGGACACAGAACAAGTTCCAATTGTTGCTGTATTGTTGCCCTTTTTATCCGAGTACCGCGACCTGGGGCGAGCCCTCTCCATTCGCATCACGTTCAATGCGGCACAGGGTAATGCCGACGAGGTGATCGAGGATTCTATCACTTGCCATCGGTTGGGACGGCTAATTGGTCAGGGATGGTCCCTGATTGATTCCCTGGTCGGCATGGCGATTGACTCACTGGCTTGTCAGGCTAATGTGGTCGCAGCTCATTACGGCAAGCTGCCTCCAGACGCGATTGAAAAGTGGCGGAAACAACTTCAGGGATTAGAACCCCTTCCTGCGGTTGTCGAGAGAATCAACATATCTGAACGTTTTACCTTCCTTGATGCCACGATGGGAATTATCCGTTTCGGCCCCATTGTCTTTAATGGACTGGCCGAAGAAGGAGACAACGACGACGGATCGCTTAAGAATTTCTTCTCCAAGGCGATGCTCAATACGATGACCGATTGGGATGCTGTACTGAGAAATGGAAACCGCTGGTACGATGAATTGGCTGATGCTGGCCGCATGCCGACTTACCAGCAGCGTGTTAAGGCTTTCGTCGAGATCGAGCGTAAAATCGACAAAGTTATTAAGTCTTCGAAGGACCCGAAAGTGTTGCTAGGCTCGCTGTTGACCAATCGTAAGAGGCCAGGAACGGTCTTGAGTAATTTTGTATCCAACATCCTGATTAGTATGCTGTTACCAGCGGTTGACAAAGCGACCGTCGCGGAAGATCGCATGGTGATGAGAAATCGACTTGTTGATGTTGCTCTTGGGCTCGCCGCGTATCGCCATGAAACGGGACAGTATCCAGCGCAATTGGCGCAATTGGTGCCAAAACATCTGGCCAATATTCCCGAAGATTTGTTCGTGGGTAAGCCAGTCCGTTACCGTCGTAAAGCGCAGGGTTATCTTCTATACAGCGTGGGACCGAATCAGAAAGACAATGGTGGTCAGCTGGAAAGGAACGATGTTGGTTACCAAATTCCGGTACCGCCGCAGGATGATCGTTAGTAGCGACGGTCCAGCGTCCGTGGCCATGCGGCTGATTCTAGCCGATTGGCGGGGTGGGGGAAATTGAGTGTGCTGTGGCTTCTCGTAGTCGTAGACGGCTTTTACTTCCGTTGCCGTGGGTTTCGTGACAGCTCTAGGAATCATTTGCCTCAATGACCTTCGCCGATATCGTTCTTGATTAGAGGCAATTCACCTCTTGATTCGTGCGGCGATCACTTTGCGAG
>JAYGDG010000583.1:0-5465 GCA_046583015.1 Pirellulaceae bacterium
CTCGCTGGAGGCGGAGATCGTCCCTCAATTCCCCGCTTGTTTGAAACGGAAGGCCGGATCCTGTGCCTCCTTGTCCCAGGGTTGCGCTGGCGTGGGATCGTAACGTGGTCGGCCATCCCGCTTTGGGAAGTTGTCAACAACCGCCGATAACTTGGCCAGCGCGACCCGGTGTGCCGGCTCTTGGCTGGCGATTAAGTTTGTCTGCTCGCTCGGATCTTCCTGTAAATCATGGAGCCTCGTGATCTTGCCGTTGATAACGAAAATCTTGTGCCTTTTGTCGCGTACCACACGGTCTGTGTAGACCTGCCGGGGGCGCACGCCTTTTGCGTCTAGCTTGGCAGCACCGAAACCCATGGCCAGGATCCAGTCACGCGGTCCGTCGCTGGCCTTACCCAGCATTACAGGGGCCAGGGAATGACCGTCGAGTACAAGATTCGACGGAATGGTCGCACCGCCGAGTTCAGCAAACGTCGGCAGCAGGTCGGTGAAGTCAGTTAAGGCGTCCGTCGTTTTTCCGGAAGGAACGAGGCCTGGACAGTTCACGATAAAGGGCTGGCGCGGGCCGTTTTCGGTAAGCGATGCTTTCCCGCCACGAACGGTCCGTCCATTTAGGATTCCTCGCATCGATCGACTTGTTCCATTGTCGGTTGTGAAAATGATCACGGTCCGATCGCGGATCTTTAAGTCGTCGATGGCGGCAACCAGTCTGCCAACCAGCTTATCGGTGTAGCGCACCATCGCCTTGTGCTTGTCCAGCTTAGAAGTAACCTTGGGTTCGTCGGGAGTATGGACAAAAGGGCCGTGGGTGAGGGCCATCGGAAAATACATCATCATCGGCTGGTCACGATTGTCTTTCATGAAGTCGATCAGGTGATCGGTGTAAAGATCGGGGCCGAATTGATCTTTGTAGGTCTTGCTCGGCGTGCTGCTGGTGTAGATATAAGGGTCCCAGTACCGCTCGGCACTGGGTTTGTTTTGGGATTCAAAGCCCGTCCACATGCACCAGGAATCAAAACCGTGCTGCTTGAGAATGTCTGGCTGAACGCGAAAGTCGTTGATCTGCCATTTGCCGGCGATGGCTGTGGCGTAACCAGCGCTCTTCATGATGCGGGCAAACGACATGTTGTGTTTGGGGTCAAAATGACAGCCGGCACCCCACCGCGGTACGTCCCAATGATTGCACCAGCCGTGACGGAATGGATACTGGCCGGTTAAGAGCGTGGCACGCGTCGGTGTGCACTGGGGCATTGAGTAGGCGTTCAGGAAGCGCAAGCCCCCCGCGGCGAGGCTGTCGATGTGAGGTGTCTTGATCGATTGGGAACCGCAGGCGCTGATCCATTCCGGGCCCAGGTCATCCACCATGACAAAGAGAATGTTCAGCTTGCGTGGCTCAGCCTGCAGTTGCGGTGCGGTCGCTGCCAGGAGAAGAGCGACCAAAAGTAAAAGCGGAAGGCCGTGGTTCACCTCTCGACGGAAACGTTTCATCAAACAGTACCTTTGCCGAAGTGGTCAAGCGATCTTGTGAAGCTGGTTATTTAAGTAGTGGCCCGGAGAGTGGCTGGCCGTTGGTCGTGAGGATTTGAAAGGTATGCGCCCGATGTGGACCTTCGTAAGTCCAGACGATTTTCTTCTCCCGTGTAACTTCGAGTATCTTGATGCCCTTCTGCGCATGGTAACTAGTAATCACCGTGTTACCGTTCGCCAGGCGTTGGCCACCGCAGGGATCGTCTAACGGGTTTCCGGGAAAGTCATCATTGGTCACCTTCCAGACAACCTTCCCGTTGGGATCCATCTCGACCACCTTGTTGCCGTTGGTCAGGTTAACCAGGGTATTACCGTTGGCAAGGCGAATCGCGGTGAACGGCCAATTCTTGGCAGCCCGTCCACCGAGGGCCGGTAAATCCGTGGGGAATTGCTTAACCACTTTTCCCGCCGGCGTGTATTCCTTTACCTTGAAGGCGAGTAAATGAGGAACCAGGTAATTCCCATTGGCAAGTTTGCGGGCCATGCGAGTCTGCATGTGTGCATTGCTGGTCTCCGGTTGAAGTGGCACGTCAACGGCAATCTTGCCCTTGCTAGTCACCTCTAGCAGTCGAGGCTTTATCCCTAGTTCGGTGATTAGGGTGTTGCCGTTGGCTAGTCGTTGGGCCGTGCCAAGCTCTTTGCAGGTGGGCGACTTCTGGTAGTGAAAGACGACTTTCTTGTCACGGGTAAATTCTTTGACTTCGTTGTTCCAGGCGATCAGGATGTTCCCGTTGGGCAATACGGCGCCGTCGCGTGCGCCGGCACGGCCGGAATCCCAAACAGGTTTGCCAGCTTCGTCGATGATTCCGGTGAAGGTCGGCCCGGCTACGAAAAACGAGTGATGGATTTCTTCAGCATTGGCGCCGGCGACCAAGAGAGTTAGCAGGCCCAGAGTGGTCAGTGCAGTTAGGTGTCGGGACGTCATAGGAGTTCTCCTTTAGGGTAGCAAACGCGACTGTGCATCTAAATTAAAGCCGCAGTGGCGGTGCGGTGGTAGTGGGAGCAGTAAGTTAGCTGGAATGAAAGGGAGCTTGCAAAGTCGGTCAGCGGGACCCTTTAACGGCATCGACTTGACGATGTGCTTATATTTTAGCGGAATCAGTGCTATCTTTGGGAATGGCGGGCTCCCCTAAGGGCCGCTCAGGCTGGCAAGAGGAGATTTGGACCGATGCGATGGATACTTGTTTTACTGGTTGGCGCTTTCTCCGCTCCGCTCGGTGCCCAGGAAAGACCCAATATACTGTTGATGATGGCGGACGATATGGGCTTTTCCGATGTTGGATGCTATGGCGGCGAAATCGATACGCCTCACCTCGATTCGCTCGCGATGGGCGGATTGCGATTCACGCAGTTCTACAATACCGGTCGCTGTTGGCCGACGCGGGCTTCCTTGTTAACCGGCTTTTATCCGCACCAAGTGAGACGCGATGCGGTTCCGGGATTGCCGAGTGGCGGTCGCGGAAAGCGCCCCGTGTGGGCGCCGCTGGTGTCGCAGCGGCTCGGTTCGCTGGGTTACCGGTGCTATCATTCCGGGAAGTGGCATTTGGACGGCATGCCTTTGGGCAATGGGTTTGATCACTCTTATTACTTGCGGGATCAACACCGCTTTTTTAGTCCAACTCTTAGCTTCAAGGACGATAAGAAGCTACCGCCCGTGAAAGCGGACAGCGGATTTTATGGGACGACGGCGATCGCGGACAACGCGATTGAGATGCTCGAAGGGCATCGATTGGAACATAGCGACAAGCCATTTTTTGCCTACGTAGCTTTTACGTCACCCCATTTTCCACTCCATGCGTTGCCAGAAGACATAAAGCGCAATGTTGCCAGGTATCAGCATGGCTGGCAGAAGGTTCGCACCGAGCGCTGGAAACGTATCCGTGAACTGGGGCTGGTCGAGGGGACGCTGTCACCAGTGGAGCTAGAGATCGGCTCCCCCTATCCCGAGCGGTCTGCGGCTGCAAAGGAAATACTGGGCCACCAGGAAGTGATATTGCCCTTGCCTTGGGAAAGCCTTGATGAATCGCAACAGCGCTTTCAAGCCATGAAAATGGCAATTCATGCGGCCATGGTGGACCGCATGGATCAGGAAATCGGCCGCCTTCTAGCGCAATTGCGCAAGATGAATTCTCTCGACAATACACTGATCCTCTTCCTTTCGGACAATGGCGCCAGTGCCGAAATCATGGTCCGTGGTGACGGTCACGACCCCAAGGCACCAGCCGGATCTGCGGCAAGCCATTTGTGCCTCGGGGCCGGCTGGTCGACGACGGCCAATACACCTTTCCGCCGGCACAAGGTCTGGGTTCATGAAGGGGGCATCGCGACACCGCTTATCGTTCATTGGCCGCAGGGCATTAAGGGCCGGGGCCAATTGCGCCGCCAACCGGGCCATGTGATCGACGTAGTACCCACGATACTGGAAGTAGCTGAGGGCTCCGGAGAGGGCCAGTTGACGCCAGTCGTGGTTGGTCCCGACCGACCTGGTAAAAGTCTGTTGTCGACGTTTTCGCAAGACGGGTCGGTTGAACGGGAAGCGTTATGGTGGATGCATGAGGGAAATCGGGCTATTCGCCAGGGTGACTGGAAACTTGTAGCGGCCAAAGGCGATGCGTGGAGCCTTTATGATCTTAAGAGTGACCGGACAGAGACGCGGGATTTGGCGAGAGAGAAACCGGCGCTGGTAAAACGCCTGGCGGCAGGCTGGGAAGAACACTGGCAGCAATTCCAGCAGAACGCCACGGAAGGTCGTAAGCCCGGGAAGTAGGTTGCTTAATGGGAACCCGACAATAAGGAGTGACGGGATGAATCAGGTTAGAATGACAGCGCTATTGGGAGTCTGCTGGCTAGTGCCCTTGAGCGTGGCGACCGCCGAGGCGCCGAATATCGTGATCATCCTGGCTGATGACCTGGGTTGGGCCGATGTCAGCTACCATGGTGGCTACATCAAGACACCGCACCTGGATCAATTGGCCAAGGATGGCGTTGAGTTGGACCGGTTTTATGTCTGCCCGATGTGTTCGCCAACTCGGGCCACGCTCCTTACTGGAAGATACCCGATACGATACGGATTGTCGCGAGCAGTCATCCCACCATGGCGAAATTATGGTCTTAGGACCGATGAAGTAACGCTCGCTAACGTGCTGGAAAAAGCCGGCTATCGGCACCGGGGGATTTTTGGCAAATGGCACCTCGGTCACCAGCAAGCCAAATGGCACCCCTTAGCCAGGGGATTCACTCATTTCCATGGCCATTACAACGGGGCCATCGATTACTTCACCCATTTGCGTGAAGGGGAGCGGGACTGGCACGTTAATTACCAACCGTCGGCTGAGATGGGTTACTCAACAGACTTGATCGCCGATGCTGCTTGCCGCTTTATTCGAGAGTCGACTGGTGAGAGCCCCTTCTTCTGTTACGTTCCCTTCAACGCCCCGCACGGACCACTCCAATCTCGAGACGACTATAAGAAACGCTATCCTCAGTTACCACCGTCGAGAGGTCCCGGTAGCGAAAAGAAGACAGCGAAGGCGACTGCAAAATTAGCGGATGATCGCCAGACCCTGGCGGGTATGATTTCGTGCCTGGACGACGGGATCGGACGAATCCTCAAAACGATTGACGAACAGGGGATACGCGAAAATACGCTGGTCTGGTTCTTTAGTGACAATGGTGGCATCGGAAAGATTCCTGACAACAATCTTCCTTTGCGGGGAAACAAGCTTGATGTTTTCGAGGGAGGGATTCGGGTTCCGGCGTCGATTCGCTGGCCGGCTCAACTTAAGGGCAACCGCAAGGTAACCGCGCCGCTGGGTTGCGTTGATGTGTTGCCAACGCTGATGCGATATGCAGGGGTTACGGATCACGGTGGTAAACCGCTCGATGGGATCGATGTTGGCAGGGTGCTTTCCGGAAAGCAGACAGGTGTCAAGCGAGATCTG
>JAYGDG010000702.1:0-9782 GCA_046583015.1 Pirellulaceae bacterium
CCGTGGCGTCACTTCAACTTCGCCGTGGAAATCATGGTTGCTGTGGGGACTGGCTGCCGCGGCAGCGGGAATCGCCGGGGTCGTTTTCTTTAGGCGACAATCGAGCGGTAACCCGGTTACTGGGCAGGCTGAGTCTGGGCAGGCCGGGTCTGACCCGTCTGCTTAGGCCAGGACGACCTGTCCCGAACCTTCCGCGATTGTGCCGATCTGCCAGCTCTCCAGCTGACATTGCTGGAGCATCCGACGGATGTTATCGGCGTAATATTCGCTGACAATCAGCACCAGTCCAATTCCCATGTTGAAGACACGATCCATTTCATCATTGCTGATGTTGCCCAATTCCTGGATCCAGCTGAAGACGGGCGGGATCGTCCAGCTGTCGCGTTCAATGCGGGCAGCCACGTTGTCGGGCAGAATGCGTTCCATGTTTTCCGCCAGGCCACCGCCGGTTATGTGTGAAATTCCATGGACTACGTTTTTCACTTTGTAGTGGTTGAGGATTTTACGGATCGGTTTGGCATAGATGGTTGTTGGGATCGACAGTAATTCTCCGACGGTTTGCCCCAGGGATTCCACCTCGTGCTCCACCGCCAGGCGACCTAATTCAAAAACCACCCGCCTGACCAGGCTATAGCCGTTGGAATGCAGGCCACTGGAGCCGATTCCTAAGACCACGTCGCCAGGCAGGATGGCAGAACCGTCGATCATGTGCCGGCGTTCTACGATCCCCACACAGAAACCAGCCAGGTCGTAATCGCCTTCGGAATAGAGGTCAGGCATAATTGCTGTCTCACCACCCAGCAGTGCACAGTCTGCCTGCAGACAGCCATCGCTGATTCCCTGGACGATCTGTTCCAACTGGTCCGGGTTGTCATGAGACATGGCAACATAATCGAGAAAAAACAGCGGTTCGGCACCACAACAAATAACGTCGTTGACACACATGGCCACCAGGTCGATACCAACCGTATCGTGTTTCCCGGTTAAGCTGGCCACTTTTAGCTTGGTACCGACGCCGTCAGTTCCGGCCACGAGCACTGGATCTTCGTAACTGCGGGCGAACAGCCCACTGGTGAAGTCCATCTGGAAGAGCCCGGCAAAACCGCCATCGGACTGGATCACACGGGGTGAATAGGTGCGGTGCATCAGCTGGGGAAGTCGAGACATGGATTCCCGGTAGGTGTCCAAGTCGACGCCAGCTTCTTTGTATGTCGTACGTTCCATAAGACCGGTCTGATTTAGCTCGTCTACCTTGACCGAAGACATTCCTTGTGCTCCCTGCTGGCAGCGTCATCATTGCCTGAATTAAAAATGGACAGAGTTGCGTCCCATTTCCTGGCGTCCGTACCTGTTATCCTAATAACTGTGCAGAATTCTACTAGACGCCAAGCACCGTTGACTTGAGAAATTATTGTTCTCCTGGGGAATCTATGTTCGCTGAAAGGTTGGGTTGGTATCGGCAAAGCGTTTGACTTTGGTGATTGCCTGGAGCATTAACTCGCGGTTTATCTGGTGGACCTCGAAAGGTTTCCCCGGATTTTTCAGCATGGTCAGCGTTAATCGTCCCCCCAGGTGCTGGCGAAACTCTTCCAGGCCTTCGAAGAGGACTTCGACGTCGTGGAGGGTGGGGTCAGTCAGTGTGAATCCCAAATCACTCAGGCAATGCAGAATTTTGTCCGCATCCGCAGCGGGCAAACCGTGTGCCAGCGAGGAATAGACCGAGTCAATGGCAACGCCAATCGCCACCGCTTCGCCGTGTCGTAGCACGAAGTCACTCATCGACTCCAGTTTATGTGCCGACCAGTGTCCAAAATCGAGTGGGCGTGCCTCCAGCATCTCAAACGGATCACCACCTTGCGTGATGTGATCCAAGTGGAGTGCAGCTGACTGCTTGATCACCGGCAGTGCTGCTGACATCTGACGGGCGGCAATGTCCGTTGCCTGGCGACAAAGAGAGTCAAAGAACTTAGGGTCTTTGAGCAACGAGACCTTGACTGCTTCAGAGAATCCACCAATGAAGTCGCGGTTGCTTAGTGTCGAGAGCAGGTCTGCGTCATTGATCACTCCCCAGGGAACTGCGAAGGTACCAAGCCAGTTTTTCTTGCGAAACAGGTTAACACCATTTTTTACACCGAGTCCGGAGTCGGCCTGGGCCAGGGTAGTACTTGGCAGACGAATGAGACGAATACCTCGGTGAGCAATGCCTGCCGCAAAACCTACCGTATCGAGTACCGCTCCACCGCCAATGACGACCACGTAACTGCGACGATCCAGGTCCGAGGCATTGAAGACCTTCAACATTTTTTCCAGGACTTCAATGTCGTTCTTTATTTCTTCACCACCTGGTACCAGTTGAATGTTTCCCACACGCTTGATGCGGTCAGGATCTGAATCCGAGAAACGCTTGAGCCGCGGTTCAAGCTCGGGATTTGCATTAGACAGGTTCTGATCTAACCAAAATTGGACGCGAGCAGGACTGTCATCAGAGGACTCTAAGAGATCGGCTAGCGTCTGCTGCTCTGCTCCCAGCACATCACTGGTAAACCGTAACCGATGCGTGTAGGGAACCACGAACGGTACATCCAGGGAATCGGAATTGAGTGGTTGATTCATGCGGGACGTTCCCTGGCGTGATACGGATAGACGAGATAGTCGTTGCTTGTGACGATGCTGCTATTATACCCCACGGGATGTTTTTTTTCTCCAGGGCAAGATGGCTCGGCAGGGAATGGTTTTCCCCAGAGGCGGGCTAACGAGCAGGCTTTTGGGCCACGACCAGGGCATCGTGACGTCCGGTTGCTGACCAGCCTTGCTGGTAATGGAGAATTTCCAGGTCATTGACCAAATCGGACAATTCGTCGTCATCGAGCAGATAGCGCTCGGGAGGCCGCTGATGACGTAACAAGTTGGTCTTGGTCGGTTGCAGGACGATCAGGATTCCTCCCGGAGCCAGGGATGCTTTCAGGTCCGAGAACAGGGGGCGATAGAGATAGAGACTGGAAAGGATCAGGTTCCAGGGACCTATCGGAAACGGTTCTTCTTCCAAGTCGATCAGGCAAGTCTCTAAGGGGACTCCAAGCTGGCTGGCCCGCTGGCTCGCCTGTTCAAGGGCCACGCTGGAAATGTCAGCCAGGGTGACGTCCAGGCCTTGCTGGGCTAGCCAAATGGCGTGGTTTCCCTGGCCACCTGCAACGTCGATGGCCTTGCCAGTGGTGGGCAGATAGCCATGTTGCGCGACGATCGCTGGCGATGGCTGCTGATCGCAACCCTCAGCATTCCGATACTTACGATTCCATTTTTCACGATCGGCCTGAGACATTGTGGTACCCCGAGGTGGGAGTTTACTTGAGGGCTGGTAACTGATTTTCGGCTCGCAACTGGTTCAAGAGTTGGAAGGCGCGAGTTTCCATTTTAAGGAATCGGATCAACTGGGAGGCGGTTGTTTCCAGTTGCTGTGCTACCGTTTTAAGTTCGCCACCAGTTGCCTGACAGAGGTCTAGCACTTCTGCCAGCAAAGCAGGAAAATCTTCGTGGGTGGCACGGATCGAAATCCGTTTGGCTGGGCATCGCTGTTGCCACAATTCACTGGGAAGCGGAGGCTGGCTATCAGACCGTATGCCCAGTGCCAGGTTTAAACGCAGCCGAAACAGGGCCACACGTCGATTCTCTCGCTGGCTGCGACGCTCGCTGGCCTGGCCCTGGATCTGGCTAGGACGGTGAGTCAATATAACAGCCGTTTCGACCTTGTTGCGGTGCTGTCCGCCTGGGCCGGATCGCCTTTGGCGTCTGATGTCGCATTCGGTCAACAGTTGTTTTGCTTGCCAGGTTGCCGGGTGAAAAGAAGTCACGGGTTTCCTCGGCGGTGCGACCTGCCTGGTGAAGCAGAGCGTTTGGGATGTTGATTAGCCTGGTGCGGTTAACGGATTTCCATTGTCTTTACTGCTGAGGTTCAACAAGAAAGGAACGGCGCTAGTAGCCCATTGCTCGGCCAATGGATAGGCCGCAGCCTGTTCACCAAAGCAACTGTCCAGCATCTCCGTATGAATGATACCCGGATTGAGCGGAATAGCAGCCAGGCCTGCTGGTAATTCATCGGCCAGTGCCTGGGTCATGCCTTCAATGGCCCATTTCGTTGCGCAATAAGGAGCAACTTCAGGCGACGTGGAACGGCCCCAGCCAGAAGTGAAATTGACGATCACCCCCTGCTGCTGTTCAAGCATGGCAGGCAGGAAGGCCCGCAGAACATGGTAAACACCTTTGATGTTGACATCGACAACGTTGGAGAATTCTTCAGGCGGGACTTCCCATAAAGGGGCGTTCCGGTTGATGGTGGCAGCATTGTTGAGTAGCAAGTCGGGAGGACCCTGGTTTTCAATCACCTCTTGAGCCCAGGATTCAACTTGATCTGCCTGGCTGACGTCGAGGGCAGCGAAATGATGTGAACCAGGAAATTCATTTTGTAAATCGTCAATTGACTGCACGCTTCGTGCGCAGCCACTGACCCGGTGCCCGCCAGCAATCATGCCGCTGACCAGTGCTCTGCCCAGTCCCCGGCTAACTCCTGTTATGACAATATGGCGGGATTCATCTGGAGATGCTGGCATAACAAATCAGTCCCCCACGGTAAAACGCAACGTTGGTTGCTGCCAGTTCGCTGCTGGCTCAGACGACTCGACTAATATACCGTAGCGCTGGAATCTAATGAACCCTGTGGGGAAAGAAGCACCGTAGTTGAAGAGTCAACCGACTGGCTTGCAGATTGAGGAAAGATAGACCAGCGAGAACAGCGCATGCTAAGGGATGATCTTGTAGGCTACTTTCTTTAACTGCGGGCGACGATCCTTGGGCAAGTACTCCCGTTCTGTTAATTCCGGATCGTATTGAGTCCAGGATTCCCGGCAGGAGGTGGACGTGACTTCCCGCAGGACGTTTCCGTCATGCCAGACAGTGACAAAGCGCTGGTTTCGCCAGTCGCGACGAGGTAACTGAGCGCGGTTTTTCAACAGTCGCCAGTCTCGAACGTTGTACCTGCTGCGGGTTGCAGACCAGTCGTAAAAAATAATTTGATCGAAAACCAGACGACCCTTCTCGTCATAAAAATGATTCACTTCGATCAAGTCAACATGATCTACTGCAACATCCTCAACTGGATTGGAGGCGAGCGATGCCATGCAGATGGCAAATGAAGCGGTTAAAGTACCCACCGTCTCTCTCCTCCATGGATCAACGGGGCCTGCGCAATTGGTGCTGGGCAGGCCGCTAGCTCGACTGGACGCGCCAATTTCAGCTATCTAAAGGTATCGAGCGAACGCTGCGGAAAAAGTAAGGCGATGTGCCGAATTCCCCCAAGTGAGTGGGGCGGAGTTGGGTATCTGGGGGAACTGGACACTACAGGAAAGGCTCACTGAGAGCGCAGGTTTACGTAGTGGAAGTGGCCACCATTTTGCTTGGCCAGTCGTTGCATGAAGGAAGGGTCGGCAGTCAACTGGCCCAGTCCGAATTGAATGGTATGAATCGTGGTTCGTCCGCCAGCGCGTTTGCGGATTTGGCTCAGTTGTCCGGCATTCAAGTCGGGATATCCTCCGTCCGTGAGAAGAAAGAGGACATCAGGTTTAAAACGCAGGCCCGACAACACGGCTTGTGCATGATCGGTTCCGCCGACGGCCAGCAGATTTCCGAAGAACTCACTGACTCGCGATTCGTTGCCAGTGGTGACACGAACCAGGGCAGTGGGATGAAAATAGACACGCTTGTGATGGTAAGCCACGATCTGAAAGCGATGTGTTTCAACGAGTCCGGCGAGGGCTACCTGTAATTGGCGTTGAGCCGCGACGAGGGCATTGAGTCCTTTCCCCCCCATGCTTTTGGACCGGTCAATCACGAAAACGAAGGAGCGTCCTTGAGCGGGTTCACTACCGAACAGAGAGACTTCACCAACAGGTCCGACGGGTTTTCGTGCTTGCAGGCGAGCTCGTTCCTCCCGAAGAAACTGCTCTGAAACTGGGTCGCCAGGCAGTCGGGAGGAAATCTTGCTTTCTGCCAGCGGGTCACCGAGTGTTACATTGGCTGGTGACGCTTGCGATGATTCAGGACCGGGTAATTTAATATTATTGAGGGTGGCTGTGGAGGCGTTTGATGCGGGAGAAAGATTTGCCGATTGTTCAAGACTGGATTCATTACGTTGTTGTTCGGCAGGCAGTCCTTTCGCCTGCTGAGTGACATCCTGTTCATCATAGTATTCGGTACTTTTATTGCTGCTGGTCTGAGCCAGTACAATTCCACCGGTTCGCACGGAAGCGGATGGTGCGGGGGTTGGCAGTGAACTGTAGATCCAGCCGAGCCCGACCAGGGCCACGATGTGGATGATCACCGAGAGGCCCCAGGCGCCACGTTGTTGTTGTCGACTGTTAGCAAGTTCACGGGAGTCTTCCGGAGGTGTCATCAGGGGCTGGTGGGTGGTAGCCATGGATTGTTGGCCGATTAGGTTAAGCTGTTGTTTCATGCGCAAACGAAACGTTTTTTATGCGGTACGACGTTCATTTTAGTCAACTGGGTTCAGTAGGGCAAAGCGGATAAGGGGGCTGTTAGCTCGGGACGTTCCTTGATCCGCGACTGGGATGGAGAGAATCTCGGCAAATTGCGTTGTTTTGGTCCTTTGTTCTTGAATATAATACGACTACCCAGATTCCGTTTTGGTTGAGTTGTTGAGGAAACGGATCCAACCCTGCCCGCATTGTTTTTTTCCTGCCAGCGACAGCATGTTTTACCAGCAAATTTCTTCTCTAAGATTCTTGGCATGGGCCGCCCTTGTGTTGACGGTGACCGAGCTGTCTGCCGAGACGAAGTTGACGGTTTATCCCACCACAATTCGACTGACTGGCAAGGAAGCTCAGCAACAGCTACTGGTCAGTGCCCGCCAAGAGGGCCATGAAGTCGATGTAACCGGGCAAGCAATTTTTCGCTCAGGACATCCGGAAATTGCCCAGGTCACAGAAGACGGCAGGGTGCAATCGCGAGGCGATGGCAAAGGAACAATCGTTGTCGAGTTTGCCGGCCAGACAGCGGAATTAACCGTTGAGTCGGTTCGTTCAGCTGAAGTTGTCCCGATCAGTTTTGAGTTGATCGTGCAGCCAATTCTGGTAAATCGGGGTTGCAGTACGGGAGCCTGTCACGGCAAGGCACGTGGTCAGAATGGTTTTCAACTTTCCCTCTTGGGATTTGATCCAAACTTTGATTTTGCGGCGCTGACACGAGAGGGCCGTGGGCGTCGTCTTTTTCCAGCAGATCCGCAACGCAGCTTGCTTCTTCAGAAGGCAAGTGGGCAGATTGCACATGGTGGCGGCATTCGTTTGCCGGTTGGGAGTAAAGACTGTGAGACCATCTTGCGCTGGATTGCTGAGGGTGCTCAGCGTCAAGTGACAGGAGAGCCGCAGCTAGAGCGAATTTCTGTCTTTCCGGATTTCCGCATGATGAAGTCACAGCAGGAACAACCGCTGCTGGTAACGGCCTATTATTCCGATGGTTCAGAACGTGATGTGACCCAACAAACTCAGTTCCAATCCAACGAGAACGTGATTGTTGGGGTCACTGATAAAGGTCGCATGCGAGCCGGCCCGATCCCCGGTGAGGCAACGATCATGGCCCGTTTCATGGGCAGTATTGCTACCTGCAATGTCGTGATTCCGCTGGAGGGAGAAGTGCCAGATGACCTCTACGCACGTTTGCCGCGAAATAACTTTATCGACGAGCTGGTTTGGAAGAAATTGCAGTTGCTGGGAATTACTCCTTCGGCAGGTGTGACCGACGCTGCTTTCATGCGTCGGGTTTCGATAGATATTCTGGGGCGGCTACCGACAGCCACGGAAGCTCGTACCTTCCTGGCCGATACGCGAGCTGACAAGCGAGCTCGGCTCGTGGAGCAGTTGTTACAGCGACCGGAGTATGCGGATCATTGGGCCAGTAAGTGGATGGATTTACTGCGTCCGAATCCGTACCGTGTCGGTATCAAAGCGGTGTTGAATTATGACAACTGGATCCGAGAGAGTTTTCGTCAAAACAAACCTTACGATCAATTTGTTACCGATTTGGTGACGGCACAGGGAAGCACCTGGCGTAACGGTGCGGTTACCCTGTTCCGCGACCGGCGTTCTCCAGATGAAATTACTACGCTGGTCAGCCAGTTGTTCCTTGGGGTGCGCCTGGAGTGTGCGAAATGCCATCATCATCCGTTTGAAAGGTGGAGCCAGGAAGATTTCTACAGCTTGGCGGCTTATTTCAGTCGAGTTGGTCGCAAAGGCACCGGGTTGTCCCCTCCTATTTCGGGTGGCGAAGAGATTATTCTCGTGGCCAAGTCGGGCAGTGTTCGTCATCCGATTTCAAACCAGGAACTGGCCCCGAAACCTCTCTTTGGCAAGGCGACTGTTATTGGGAAGACCGAGGATCCCCGACGGGTATTTGCACAATGGATGACGTCAGCGGAGAACGATTTTTTTGCTGAAGTGATCGTCAACCGTGTCTGGGCTGACATGATGGGCCGTGGACTGGTGGAACCAGTTGATGACTTGCGAGTCACGAATCCACCTTCTAACGGGCCCTTGCTGAAGGCACTCGCCAGGCACTTTCGCCAGCAGCAGTTCGACATGAAAAAACTGATTGCCACGATCACGGAATCCCATGTTTATGGACTCAGCACGCGGCCCACGGATCGGAATGTGTCGGACACGCGAAATTACTCCCGATACTATCGACAACGGTTAGGTGCTGAAGTGTTGCTGGATGCCATTACCGATATCACGGAAGTGAGCGATTCCTTCTCCGGAATGCCACCCGAATCGCGTGCTAACCAGATTTGGACACATCGAGTCGGGTCTTTATTCCTTGATACCTTCGGGCGACCGGATCCGAACCAGGATCCACCCTGTGAACGGACGAGTGAAAGCACCGTAGTCCAGACATTACACTTAATGAATGCTCCCAATTTGCATAATAAACTGACGACGGATGCCGGTTTTGTCGCTAAAATAGCAGCTAGTAAGTTGTCCGTGGACAAAATCGTGGAAGAGTTGTATTTAAGGTGTTATTGCCGGTTGCCCAAGGCAGCCGAAATCGAGGTCGGGCGGCGTGTTTTCGAGGAAAGTAGCAGAAGTCGTCGACAGGCTACCGAAGACCTATTATGGGCATTGATGAATACACCAGAGTTTGTTTTCAAGAACTGACAAATCAGGTTTCTGAGGATTCGAGATCATGGCACTATGGAAGAACTGTGACGGAGTGACTCGGCGAGATTGCCTGCAATTGGGTATGGGTGGTCTTATCGGAGGTGGCCTGGTGGGTGCTTTAAGAGCCCAGGGGCTGGCCGCTGACGGAGTGCAGACACCTCGTGCCGCCACTCGCTGTATTCTGATTTGGATGGATGGTGGTCCAACGCATTACGAGACGTTTGATCCCAAGCCAGATGCTCCCCGGGAAATCCGAGGTGATTTTGAGTCGATTGCGACCAAGGTTCCGGGAATTCGGTTCTCACGTCACATGAAGAAATTGGGCGCCATTATGGATCGCCTGGCGATAGTCCGTTCGATTCGTCATAACCAGGGAAACCATGGAGCAGGAAATCATTACATGATGACCGGTGCGCCGCCGCGTATTCCGGTTGGCTGCGGCGCCTTTGTTAGTTTTCATCCCAGCCTGGGATCGGTTGTTTCCAGTGAGTGCGGAGCACCCCAAGGATTGCCAGCCTATTTCTCGATGCCACGGATGTCCCGTTCCGGAGGGCCAAATTTCCT
>JAYGDG010000804.1:0-2147 GCA_046583015.1 Pirellulaceae bacterium
CATTTCTTAGCCGGTCGGGGTGTTCTTGCAGGTCGGCGATGATGTGATCGGTGACAGGTTCGATTTTCGCGATCACCTCGTATTGCTCGTCGATTTTCTTCTGGATCGCTGCCGTCTCCTTGTCTGCCTGTTTGAGGAAACCGCTCAGGGGTGCTACATGGTTGACGACAAACAAGTTTTCAAACCAGCTCCGTTCTATTTCCTGGGCCGGGAAGGCCTTGGCCGCTTCCTTGGCTACTGACTCGAATTGGGTAGCTTCCGTAGGGATATCCATCAGCTCGACAAGTTCTGACGTGGTGGCACTGATACTGGCACCAATGGCCCCAACCTCGGCTTGAATTTGGGCCACTTTCTTGGGCGTATACTTGGTTTCCACGCGACCGCCCAGTTGAGCACCGATGAGCATTCCCAGGCCAAGGGTAAAGAGGACCAGCATGCCCTGGGCCTGTCCACGAATTTCCTTGGGCGCCACCTTGTCGGTGTAAATCTGGCCGGTGACAAAGAAAAAGTCGTAGCAGATCCCATGCAGCAGGACGCCGGTGAAGATCATCCAGACTACCTGGTCGGGAGCACCGACGGCAAACAGGGCGTAACGGAGGACCCAGGCCAGCATGCCGACCAGCAGCATCCATTTGACACCCAGGCGCAAGAAGAAGATCGGCATCACGACCATGAAGAAAATTTCCGATACCTGGCCCCAGGACATGGTGAAAGCCGGCAACAGGTTTGCCTGTTCCACGGTCCGGGCAGCCAACTGGTAGTAGAACGCCAACGGAATACAGATCAGGAAGGAACTGACCATGAAGATCATGAAGGCTGGACGTTTAAACAGGACGAGCGCATCGAGACCGAGGATCTCGCGGGCCGTGACTTGCTTGCCAGCACCTGGCGGGGGGGTATGAGGTAGGAAGAAAGAATAGACTCCCATGCCGACCGCTGCCCAACCAGCTAGGGCGAACATGCGGACGGAACTGTCCCAACCCTGCCAGCTCAGTACCCAGCCGGCCAGGATCCAGCCAATCGTGCCAAAGACACGAATCAGGGGAAACTCTTTCTCGGGATTGGTCATGTTATGCAGGGCCAGCGTATTGGTTAGCGCCAGCGTCGGGAAGTAGCAGAGCATGTGGGCAAAGAACATCAAGTTGATTGTCGTCGCCGAGGGATCAGCCCCTTGCATCTTGGAGGCGGCCATCAACATGGCACCCCCACCGAGCAGGTGTAAGACGCCCAGTACCTTTTCCGTGGCAAAGAGTCGATCAGCAATCATGCCGACAAAAAATGGTGAAATGATAGCCGCGATGGGGCCCACTGAATAAGTCCAGCCAAAATCGGCACCCGTGAAGCCAATCTTTCCCAGGTAGAGCGGGGCGGTGACGTACCAGGCTCCCCAGATGAAGAATTGCACGAACATCATCACGGACAGGCGAATGGTGACTGACAAACCCATAACTGAACTACCTCGGTAAAAGAAGGCCTAGTCAATTGAAATGTTTGGTCCACGAATCGTGGTTTTGAAGAAGGTCCCAGTATAGCAAGTTTTCCGTGCGTGGCTGATCCCGATACCCGGTTCCTCTGGTGAGCGCAGCGGGAATTTACAGTCCCTGGCTAACATCTTAGCAGGCATAGATTAGGGAGGTTTTGGCGGGGAAATAACGTCTCACCGGGTAGCAGCTTTTCTCTTGGTCAGGATCTTGACCACGGCTGGCTTATTAGCTCGGTCTAGCGGCTTTTCGGCTGTTTTTCTCGCTAGAAAAAGATTTTTGAGAAAACTCGTCGTTCTCGGTGTACGCCCGCTCCGCTTGAGCGTAACTCTTCTTAGGACTCACCCCGGAGTCCGGCAAGCAGAACCTGTCTGGGGAAATAAAACATCACTTCACCACAAGGAACAAAACGATGAAACGCCAGCCACGAAACAAGCAAAACAGAGCAGTCACCAACTCCCGCAGCCTTCGCATCGAGTCCTTAGAAGACCGAAAACTGCTGACCGTTGCTGCTGAAATGGTCCAGATGCCTCAGGAGAGCCAGATTGGTTCCGAGCATTGGCCTGAGCCGGCCGCCGAGATTGCTGTCGAAAAGGCGACGAACGATCGGCAAGGTTTCTTCTCCCGCGGCCTGCATAACAATGGTGCTTTCCGTGGTCCCCAGGA
>JAYGDG010000814.1:0-29704 GCA_046583015.1 Pirellulaceae bacterium
TTGGCCCATTTGCCTGGGAATACCTGGCTCGCCAGACGGGCGGTAAATACCTGATTGTCCGGATGGCTGGTTACACCCCAGAGATGTTACGAGGCCCCGGTGGGAGCCCGGGATCTTCCTTGATTGGTTCTTACGATGGGGTGCTAATGCAACGTTATGCACCTGATTATGCCAGTGACGCCCGGTACCAGGCGCTGTTGGAAGCAAATGCTGCCTGTCAGGCATTGCATGAAGCCGCCCAGCTGGGCCGTCGCAAGATTTTAACCCATCCGGTTACGGAATTTGGATACAAGAATGAAGCTCAGTTAAACAGGGATGTCACCCAAGCTCAGCTGGCCGCGGCCCGCTTAGAACCAGAAATCAACACCTTGTACGACATCCTCAAAAAAGGGGAAGCAGATCGAGGCAAGCTGACCAGTCTTCGCTGGCAAGCTGGCTATGATCTGGCCATGGGCCGAGCAACCGCTGCCAAGGTACGTATCGAGGGTTATAACGCAATCCTGGCGGTCCTCAAACGGGGACGTCTCTTTGAAGAAAAAACCAGCACAGTTTGGGTATTGCAACCGGCCAATACCATCGATGCAGGCAGTACTTTGAAAAAGCTTTCTGACCGGGCACAGATGTATTTGCAGCGTGTCATGAAGGACCATGCTGGCACACCCTGGGCAAGGTTAGCTGAACAGGAACTAGAAACACCTGTCGGATGGAAGTGGACCGAACGTTAAGAATCGGTCTCTGATCCTTCTTCGTCGAGCGATTCCAAACGTTCAAGGCGCGACCGCAAACGACTCACCTCGGCCTGTACTTCAGCTAATTCCACTTGGAGTTCGCTATACATATCAAGAGTGACCTCGGGGGCAGAGGTGATTGGAACGATTGGCGGCGGTAGCCTCTCGGACTGGACCGTCGCCGTGCCGGGCAACTCGTTCTCAAACTGACTCAACAAGGTGCTACGTTCCGCGTCCTGGTAAAGGGAATGCGTTACCAACTGTCCGCGGCCTGCCGAGGTCAGGGGCAGCAGCAATCCCTTCTCTTCAAGTGAAGCAAGGATGGGCCGTAGCGCGGACATGTCAGCAATCGGTTCCATCCGTGCAGCCCGGCCACGTAATTCGCCAACCGTCTGTTCACCACGCAACAGTAATTCCACGATGACTGCCATTTCTTGTTTATCGACATCCAGCCAGTCATAGGCGTCATGACGATACTTGGGAACGCGCCCACTATCCCAAATTTCCACTACCACGTTGAGCTGCCGCAACTGCCCCAGGCATTCCTCGACCTCGTAGGTCTCCAAGTCCATTTTCGGGGACCGGTTACTTTTCTGATTGCAGCCATTGGTAAGGGCATTGACCGTCAACGGATAAGCATCAGGGGTAGTCTTTGCTTTTTCGACCAGCACACCCAGCACGCGTCGTTGAACTGCGGTCAGTGGTTGCCACCGAGATGGCTCGGTCGGTCGATCTGTTGTTTCTGAACTCATCGTATCAAATTCCTGCTGTTGTCCTCTATCGGCATCCTAAAGGGTCCGTGGGATCGGATCAATCCAGATCATTTACAGCGGCCTGGTTAAAGCTTGCTGGTGACTAATCGGATGCCATGGTAAAACAAGTTTTCAATGGACCAAGGATTCCCCCGACAAGCGGAGTAACTTACATGACGTTTGCTCACTTGACCATGGCGACTCGCGACGTCGCTGCTACCGAGACTTTCCTGGCAACCACCCTGGGATGGAAACCTCTTTCGCGACCTGGGAACATCGACATGAAAGGGGCCTGGCTGGAAATGGGGCCGGGCCAACAGATCCACCTGCTTGAAGTAGCGGACTTTGAGCCTTCCGCACACGAAGCGGAATTTGGTCGTCATTTTGCCATTTTCTTTACGGGTAGTGAATTTCCTCAACTGAAAGAACGCCTTCAAGAGAAGGGCGCTGAATTGATTGCGCCACTACGGGAGACGCCGTTTGAACGCTTTTTCTTCCGCGATCCAAATGGTTATGTCTTCGAGGTGATTGACCAGCAGGGTTACCTGGAAAATTCAGAGTAACCGTCAGCAGTCGATCAGTTGTGGCAGTACTTCGGCGAGTATCTGCTCAACCTGGTTGCCCGCCGCTTGAGCTGTCTCGATCACAGCTTCTCCAGTAACAGCAGCCAGGGCATCCGGAGTTGCCAGGTTGGTGATAATTGAGAATGCCAGGACGCGCATTTTCAGATGCTGTGCCATGATTGCTTCAGGAACGGTCGACATACCCACGGCGTCTCCACCAATTTTCCGCAGCCAACGGTATTCAGCTCTCGTTTCATAGGTTGGCCCAGTTAGGGCGACATAAACTCCTGTCTGCAGCGGGACATTGATTCGGCGGGCTGCCTGCTGGGCAGTGTTCCTGAATTCCAGGTCATAGCATGGTCTTGAGACGCGACTTGGTCGGGCTATTTTGGATACCTCACCATCTTGACTTTCCGAACAGCCACTGGGACTACGAAACATGAGATCGATATGGTCTTCCATGACCATCACGTCCCCTGCCTGGAACTTGGGATTCAGGCCACCACTGGCGTTAGTAATGAGCAGCGACTTGATACCCAGGGCCGCCATGATTCGGACTGGTAGCGTGACTTGCTGCCAGCTGTATCCTTCGTAGAGATGAGATCGCCCCTGCATGGCAATCACGGGTACCTGGTGCCAGGATCCACAAATCAGGCGACCCCGATGGCCAATCGCAGTGGAACGGGGGAAATGTGGAATCTGGCTATAATCGATCACCACGTCTGCCGCGATCGACTCGGCTAACTCGCCCAGTCCGGTACCGAGGATGAGCGCCAGTCGTGGCCTTACGGACCAGCGCTGTTGAATCACATCAGCAGCTTCGGCAGCAGCCTGAACAAGATCAACTTCATCCATGGCGAATTTTATTTCTCACCTGCCAGTACCCCCATCACCATGGTACGCAGTCTTGGTTCTGCTTCGTTTGCGGTGGCAATGATTTCTTCCACGTTCGCTGGTTGCAGAGCATCTGCAAGGCACATATCGGTAATAATCGAAAACCCGATAGCCCTCAAACCACAATGCACAGCCACGATGACTTCGGGTACCGTCGACATTCCGACCACATCAGCGCCTATGTTCCGCAAGAAGCGATATTCAGCACGCGTCTCAAGGTTGGGTCCGGCAACTGCCACGAACACACCCTTGTGCAACACGATGTTTTCGCGGCGGGCCACTTCTTGTGCCCTTTCGATCAACGCCTGGTCGTAGGGTTCACACATATCTGGAAATCGTGGTCCGAGTCGATCATCATTGATACCAATAAGCGGGTTATCACCCACCAGGTTGATCTGATCTTCGATCACCATCAGGTCACCCGCCTGATAGTATGGATTCATCCCACCACAGGCATTTGAGACAACAAGCAGTTCGGCACCCAGGGCTTTGAAAACACGAACCGGTAGAGTGATTTGCTTGAGGGGGTATCCCTCGTACATGTGAAATCGTCCTTCCATGGCGACCACTGGCAAGCCGGCCAGTTGGCCGCAAACCAGTCGACCGCGATGGCCAGTGGCGGTCGATTCTGGAAAATTTGGGATGTCCCCATAATCGAGTGACAATTCCACGTCGATCTCTTCCACCAGGCTGCCAAGTCCGGTCCCCAGGATAATCCCGGCATGGGGTTTTTTATCCCACTGGGACTGGATGGCCGTAACGGCTTCCTCGATTTGTCCAAACAGTTCGAGCATGGTTTCGATTCCCTTGAATTCCTGGCACTAGGTGTGATCGACGGACAGCCGTTAACCTAACGCAAGGAGGTTGCTGCCGACAAGTAACAGCCATCATTTTCCCGTCTGGACCGGTTCTCTCGCCTCGACTGTTGACGGGGAGTACGAAGTTGGCCGTTACGGAAGTTGCTGGACGAAAGTTGCCGTGGCATCGAATGCCCGGGTCATATTGTCATCGTTTGACACGGCGGATGATTTCGGTGGTTTAAAGCTGTGGTTGCCGTCTGTCAGCCAGTGAAGTTGAATGGCGGGAGAAAGTCGGTAGCGAGCCACATCCCGCCGCGTTCCAAAAGGATCGCGCTCACCCTGGAGAATCAGGGCAGGGCATGCCAAACGTCGCAGATGCGCAATTCGCTGTCCAACTGGTTTTCCCGGTGGATGAAACGGGTAACCAAGGCACACCAGTCCGTCGATATCTTCATCGGCGGCAACCATACTGGCTATCCGACCGCCCATGGATTTGCCACCGATGACGAGTTTCTTGTTGCCTGCTTTAAGGCGTGGCCGTAACTTCTTGATAACCGTCTGCCAGGTTTCCATTAGCACGGGGGCACGATCTGGTGGTCGTCGTTTTCCCGTTTCCCGGCTGCGCTGCATATAGGGAAATTCGAAGCGGGCAACGCGCAAGCCACGTTCGGCAAGCCCGCTGGACAACTGCTCCATGAAGGGAGAATCCATTCCGGCACCGGCCCCATGAGCCAGCGCAATGAGAACTGGAGCTCGCGGCGACCCTTGATAAATAATTTCCGGTGTCCCTGACACGATGGCCGTCCTTGAGAGGAGCCCGGGAAACGGATCGCTTAGGCCGCTTCACCTATTTTGCAGGCTTGTATCCGGGAGCTGCCACAAAGTTGACAACCGGTTTCCCATCTTCCGCATTCCAGATATGGACTTGTCCATCAAAACCTCCACTGGCAACCCGCTTGGTTTCTCCGTGGAAGGCCGTGGCGAGTGCCCAGTCAGCATTACCGGCGTAGCTTCTGACCGCTTTGTGGGTTTTCGCTTCAAATTGCCGAACGGTTTTGTCAGCCGAGGCGGTAAAGACAAAATCACCGGATCGCAGCAACTTATAGACTTCACCGCCAAAACTGATATCTGCACTCTTCTTCCCGTCGGCAACTTTCCAGCGATGAATCTTTTTATCGTTTCCGCTCGAGAAAACTTCCTTGCCTTCTGGATGAAAAGCGACTCCCCGTACCGGTTGACCATGCCCTGAATAGGTTACCACCAGTTCTCCTTTTTCCGCGTCGAAAACTTTGGCCGTCTTGTCCCGGCTGGCCGACACGAGCTGTTTGCCGTCATCACTCCAGGCAATCGCCATTACCCAATCGGAATGGCTAGTAATCGCCAGTGTTTCTTTACCAGAGGAAACATCAAAGATACGAATCACCCCGGCCGCCGAACTGACTGCCAGGCGATCACCTTTGGGATTGAAAGCCACATCCAGGATGACGTCCGTTGCGGAACCAACGACGCGGGTTAATTCCCCGTTTTCAACGTTGAACAGTCGTGTTTCTCCCAGTCGTCCTGGTGCACCGCCACCCACCGCCAGTTGTTTTCCATCGGGGCTATAGCGAACCGCGTAGGTCCGTTGACTAACATTCTTAATCCGCCGCAATAAAGTTCCATCCTGTGGATTCCAGACAGTTAGTTCATGGTAACCACCAACCAGCAGTTCTTTTCCATCGGGACTAAAGACCAGCGCGGTGATGGGGACACTGCTGGGATAGACTTCGGGGGGATCCGGATGAACGGGTGGCGGTACGATGGTACTTAAGGCCGCTTTCGGATCAGGTGCATCACTGGCTGCCCCTTCAACAATCCAGCGTTTGACTATCGCAATCTCTTCGGCTGTCAGTGGATCGGATTCCAGCGGCATCCGCTCCTCTTTATCTTCGGAGACGATTCTTCGAAACAATTCGCTGGCTTCAACGTCTTTGCCAGTGATACCGGCAGACCCAGAATCACCTTCACTGAGCAATCGCTCATAGGAATCGACTCGATAACCACCTTCGGCTTTCTTGGGTCCGTGACAGGCCAGGCAGTTATTGATGAGGATCGGTGCAATTTCGGCGCGGAAACTAACCGGTTCTGCCCCGTTGGAAGTTGCCACCACGCCCACCAGGAAAAACAGCACACCAAAAGATCGCAGCAGACGACTCTGATTTAAAACGTATTTCATCACTTGGTCCTGGGGTGCAACGGTAGTTAGCAAAGATACTTAATGTTGAAAGAGAAATTCGTTGGTATTGAGGATCGCCCAACAGACATCTTCCAGGGCCATAACTCGATCTTCTTTCGACTTGATATGCTTCAAGCTCGCCTCCATTTCGGTCTTGGTCGGTGGCCGACAGACGGCCGCCTTGTAGAGGCTCTCAATAATTTCTTCGTCTGACTTCTTGGCAGTGATTAACTGGCGGAAACGATTTTTATCGCTGCGCAACTTGTTATAGACCAGCGGTCCATTAAAAAACTGAATTGCCATACCAAGATTGGATTCAGTCGAACGTTCGCAGGCACAAACTGTCTGTCGTTCAGGTTGTCCAAAGATACGCAGGAAATCGTTCTTTACCAGGTCGGGGGCGGGCAATTGTGTTGCCTTGATCCCGGCGGGCAACGGCCCAAATTGTTCCGGTACATCCGTAACATGACAGATCGCATCGAGCAATTGTTCGGCGCTCAGCAGTCGAGGCTGGAAATGGGAGAAATACTTGGTATCGGTCTCGTTAAACGGATTTGGACGAAAACTCATCTGGTAAACCCGGCTATTGAGAATCACCCGCAGGATATGCTTTCGGTCAAATCCGTTTTCGGAAAAATCTTTTGCCAGTGCATCGAGTAGTGCCGCATTCGTTGGTGGATTTGTATCACGAAAATCATCTGGTGGATCAACGATGCCGCGACCCAGCAAATGGCTCCAAATACGATTCACTTCGATTTTTCCAAAGTAGGGGTTATCTTTCCCGGTCAGCCAACTGGCAAAGGTCAGCCGCCTGTCGGCTCCAGTATCCGTTTCAATATCCCCTACCTGCGGCAACCATGGTTTCATCTGCTTGCCCGTGCGTGGCTGAGTCACTTCCCCCGAACTGGCAGTCCAAACAAACAACTCATCGGCGCGGGTCGTCTTTTTACGTTGTACCCGGTTAAAGAAGGCTGCCATGCCATAATAATTGTCTTGGGTCCAGCGTTCGAACGGATGGTTATGGCATTTCGCACACTGCAACCGTGCACCCAGGAAGATCTGCGAAATCGTCTCCACGCAATCATTGGTGTCACCTGCCGTTCGATAAAAGTTAGCTGGCGGGTTGTCCATGGTGCTACCGGTTGCAGTCAACAACTCGCGGGCAAATTGATCGTAGGGCATATTGTCACGCAAGGCTCGTTCCAGCCAACGATAGTACTTGTAGACTCCGTCACTCCCCACCTGGCTATTGGTCAGGCGTAACAAGTCTCCCCACTTAAGTGCCCAGAATTTTGCGTGTTCGGGACGGTCGAGAAGTTGATTGATTAACCTGGCTCGCTTCCCAGGCGCCGCGTCCTGGTTAAATGCTGCCAGTTCCGCCGGCGCTGGCAAAATACCAATCACGTCCAGGTACAAGCGCCTGACAAATTCTTCATCGCTACACAAATCCGACGGCAAGTATTTCAATTGTTTAAGTTTGGCATAGACATGCTTGTCGACGTAATTATTGGCTGTTATTTCTTTCCACTCGTAACCTTCCACGTCCTTCACAAAGGTCAAGAAAGAAGATTCAATGAATTCCAAGTAGCGGACGATAACGGCCGCTTGTCCACGATCGTGGCCCACAACCAGCCCCATTTCATCTACCGTCGCCACCTCTGTATCTGAACTGGTGTAAACTACCAGTGGCGTCACGTCTCTGATCGAACCGTCCGCGAAGTGTGCCAGGACGGATAGTTGTTGCGTGTGTGCTGGTTGTTTCAAAACCCTCCCGGCCGACGGATAAACCTCGATCCGAACACATTTTGGTTGTTCTTGAGGATCTAATCGGCAGCCTTCGGCAATCCAGTTTTTCAACAAGCCATACGTATAATCCGTCTTCTTGATCTGTCGACCGCCTCCATGCGCTATTTTCATGGAGGGTTTAAGTAACAGCAGGCTTTCCTCGGGATCGGGCACATTGGTGCGACGTCCAAAGTCTTCACGGATCAGTGTGACTTTATCAAGTGAAGCGTCGAAGGCTCGCAGCGAGAGGCGAAAGCCACCTTTTCCACTGGGGCTTCCATGGCAGGCTCCTGCATTACAACCCTGCTTGCTCAACGCAGCCAGCGTCTCGTAACCAAAGGAAATTGATTCTGTGGCTTTCTGTCCAGAAACTTCCACAGCACTTTTCGCTTCCTGTCCACCAGCTCGCACCACGACTTCGCTTTTTCCATCACCCTGGGGTCGCACCACTGCTTCCTGGACTTCCGCAACCTCTGGATTGCTGGACACAAATTCAGCAACGCGGGTAACGTCCTGCATCTGTCCATCCGCGTAATGGGCGGTCACCACCAGTTGCCGAAATTGACGGGGACTCGTTAGCTGTATCGAGGCAGGATATACCTCGATACGCGTAGGTTTGCCAATCTCCACGGGAGCCAGTTCGTCGGCCGCGGCCAGAGACCCCGGTATTGCCAGCAAGCTAAAACCTGATAGCAGCATTCCAGCCACCAGACCGTGTACGAGATTAAGTTTTATTTGCGGTAAACGCTTCAACATAGTGCACCTCACAAAATCAATTATGGTTTCTTGGCTTCTGGTTCCTTCTTGGCTGCCGGCTCCTTCTTAGGTTCCGGAGCTTTTTTCGTTTCCAGCGCTACCGAAGCGCTGGCCACGGCCACGTCCTTGTCGGCATATTTCGTTTGAGCATCGAGTGCCAGGCCCGTAAACTTACCGACCTTGGCATCGGCGGCAGCCTTTAATTCAACTTCCAGTTCCGTCTGGTCCGCCGCGATTGTGATTGTCTCATCTCCCGTAACCCCGGCTGGCAAATTCTTCCACTTCAGCGTAACTGGCTGCGGAGCAGATCCGGCACCACGAATCACTTTTACTTTTACTTTTTGTGACTGACCAACAATCACCGCTGCCGGCGCTGATAATTCCACTTTCAAGGGTGTCACCACGTGGACAACAACATCCTCAACCTCTATTTGACCTTGACCGTTCAGGTCACCAAAACTCGTAATGTGTAGTGCGTGTTGGCCTTCCTTCATCGCTGGAGAACCCTTTACCGTAACGTGGTACTGGTCTTTTTCCTGTTTCACGACCGCTGAAATCTCGACCGGAAGACCGTCCATGGAGAGACGTATGCCGGCCTTGAAGTCCTTGTGCTTGCGTGCCAGAGCCAGGGTAATTTTTGACTCCTGGGTTACCGACGACAGGTAAGCAACTGGTGTCGACAGTGACGTCTGGAAAATTGGGGCAGCCGTCGGGCCGGCCACTACATAAAGGCGACCGTCCTGCCATCCCGGAGGAACTTGCAGCGCGGTGAGCTGGGTTCTCAGCCAGTCGATATTTCTAACTGGAACCGTTACGGTACGGCCCGCGATCGTTCCTGTTCCTACCAGTCGGAGGACTTTCAAATCCCCTTCTTGCACTTCCGAGGAGACAGCCAGGACAACATTTGCTTCCTTTCCCTTGGCTGCAATCAGATTGTGCAGCAGGTGAATTCCAGGGATCGGCTGTTCTAATCCGATGGTCACCGGTCCATCAAAGCCACTGCGTCCACACTGAACATTGATCGTGAATGCTCCGGTCCCCTTGCCGACTCGAAACCGATTCTTCGTATTTTTATCGTTTTTGACCGTTAGCGCAAAAGACGGCCCACTGCTCACCTGGACGTGGTACGCAAAATCCAGTCCTCCGCGATGCAACAAATCTTCCACTTTCAAAAAATATGTTCCATCCGCCGCAAAGGTGTGCGACATGGACCATTCATCCGTGTTGGTCACTTTTGTTTCCGTCAGCTTCCCGCCATCGGACTTCAACAGTTGCATCGTCAGATACGTTGGCGACCCGAGGCTCCGAGTCATCGCTCGAAACGTAAGTTGCTCGCCCTTCGTTACCACAAATTGAAAATAATCCTGGTCATTCTCTTTCTGTAAAAAGCCGTTAAGAGCGCAAGGCATCGTCACCCTGGTCGCCTGGGACTGTTCGTTGTTCGGTTCACTTTCCATTTCTTCTGGAAGTTCACTGACCGCCATCGTGGCCATACCAGACGACTTTCCATCAGGAAATTTGGCGGACACCGACAGACGATCACTATTAGAGTATCCAGGCACGCGGATCAGTTGCGGGGGCAAACCTTCGGTCGCGGGACCCGCAAATCCATATTCCGCAGTGGAACCCAGGCGGCCACCGAGCGGATAGGGTGTGGTAACCAAGGGAAAATCCCCAATGCGTAATCGATAACGATTGCCAGCCAGATATTTATTGTCTCCCACTTCGATGAGATACTCAGCGTCTTCTGGAGCGGTCAGACCCAAGCGGCAATCAGCGCCCAGCCCCAGATCATCATCAACCGCCAGTTGTTCCTGTCCCGTGGAATTGAGAATTCGCAACACGGGATCCATTTTGCTGTTAAGTCGGGCCGCCACCACTTCAACGGAAAGCCGCTGGCCTTTCTTGACGGCCACCTTGTAGTAATCAAAGAACTTCCCTTCGCAGACACCGTCGACGGCCGCTGACAGGTTGACCGATTGGGCTTCCTGCCAGGTATGATTTTTTCCGTTGTCAGCAACACTGACCGCGTCGTCTACCATGACTAGTAGAACATCGGATGCACCGGCCTTGTTGCCGACAACAATCCCGGCAATTCCGACGGCAGTTCCCGCAGCCAGTGTAATCTTGCATTGCACACGATCATTCTGCTTTGAATCCTTGGGGGCAACCAACTCAACCTTGCCTGGAAAACTTGCCCACACCTGTAAGGGCCAGTCGAGCTTACTGCCAAACAAAGTCACTTCGACTGTTTTTCCAGCACTAATGGCACCGGGTTCCATCCGCGAAAGCGCGGGTTGTGCCAGCACATCCTGAGTGGCGGTCAGCAAGAGGACCAAACCGGCAATTATGGAGGGTAAGCATTTCATTGGCAGGTTACCAAGTCGGCAAGGTGGTGAGTGTTCAGGAAGGTACAGCCTACCATTGTCAACGATTCTTAGACCAGCGTCAACAAAAACAGTCTCAACCAAGGAGCTCTCTGTTTGCTGATCCTAAACTTAAGCTATCCGATATAGCTTGATCACTGGCCACATCAGATTCAATATTGCCACCGCCGAAGAAGGTGAAACTACCTTAAAAGAGACCGAATCTGCCGGTTTGCCGAGTCACTAGCCGGACTCGGCCGCTTCCATCCTGCTGCGGGGCCACAGTGCGGCAATGAGCGCAACGAGCAGACCGATTGCCATCACTACACTAAAACCCCAGTTAATCAACTTCAACTTGTCAATCCGATCATGTTCGGCTTCAAAGGCCCGCGCGATTTGCTCTCCCAGGCCCTCTTCTTTCCATCTGAGAAAATGGTCGTAGGCTTCTTCGGCACTTAAGTTCTCGACGATCTGTGCGTTCATGTTCTCTTCGTAGGCTTTCATCGTGTCCTTGCTAGGCAGATGAGATGCGATCCTGCTAATTTTCACCTGGCACATAACGACCGCGCCCATAGACAGCGCTGTTGCGATCAGGCCAATGGCAAAGGTGCTAGTCCGCTTTGCCGACCAGGGTTCCTTTATGAGCCGCAATTGGGTCATTGCCGGTTCAGCCTCTGGCAGTTGGCGAATCTCTCGCAATGTTGGAGCCAACTGTGCCTGGCCACATGAACAACGAACTTCTTGACCAGCCTGGATCGTATCTATGGGAATCGACTGACCGCAGGAACAGGGAAGTAAATAACGGGGCATGATTCTTCTTTTTTGGTCAAGTCCAAGTATCGTTAAGTTTTCCCACGATGGGCCGCAATACTTCAGGTTACTTATTCAGGTGCTGCGGATCCTCGTGAGGCCCACCAGGGTAAACTAATTCCACCATCTATCAACAAGGTTGCCCCTGTCATGTATTCATGACTTGGGTCACACAAGAACAAGATCCCCTGGGCAATTTCCGCAGGATTACCGAGTCGCCCCAAGGGAATCTTCTTGCCTGCCGCCTCCAATGTTTCTTCACTGGCAAATTTACGCTCGCCGGGAGTATCAATCCAGCCGGGTTGAATCATGTTAATGCGAACACGATGTTCTGCTACTTCAATCGCCGCGGTTCTGGCCATGTGTTCCAGGGCAGCCTTCGACATATTGTAAGCCATGGCCCCAGGAGCTGGAATAAAAGCATGCGGTGAACTAACCAGTGTAATCACACCACCATTACCCTGCTGAATCATCTGTTGGGTCGCGGCACGCAATAAATGAAAAGCTCCCCACATGGTAACGTCAACCGTGCGGCGAAAACCATCCATGTTGGCTTCGTAAAATCGCTCTCGGTCACTGTAAGCAGCATTGCTAATGGCAATATCCAGCTTGCCAAATTCAGTGGCTGCCACCGCCACCAGGTCTTCCACTTGCCCCAGGTCGGCCACATCTGCTTGCACTTTAATCGCCTGGGAACCCGCTGCTCGAATCGCCTCCACAACTTCCTCAGCCTGCTCCGGATGAGAGCGGTAATTCACGACAACTTGAGCTCCAGCCTCTCCCAATGCTAGGGCCGTGGCGCGACCAATTCCCAGGCTCGCCCCGGTAACAACCGCGACCTGCCCTTGTAGGTCAATAGTCCCCATTGTGACTCTCTCCACTCCTGATTGGACTCGGCTTGGTGACAAAATGTCCCCCTGAATCTTGGTATGCTACCCCCCGCTACCCGAACCCTCAACCACTTGGAGGGCCTGCTGATGCCCCTCCAGAGGAGGTCTTGATTCGAAGTCTAAAATCTACGGATTTTGAGGCTAGACCTGTCCTTCGAGGTAACTACAATTTAGGAACATTCGCGCCTTTACCGGGAAATTGGAGAAACTACTTACTGAGGGGGGTGCCACTCGGATCGGCCAACCGCTGTCGTTAACCAGGGCTAATTCGGCAAAGAGCCGACCTAAGGAGGCTAAAGTCCTCGCTACAGCAGAGCGTGAGGCGGTGCTGGAAAAGAAAAGTCGGAACTTGGAGATAAGTCAGTTACTACGGTTGAGGTAAGTTAGCCAAAATTGGCGAGTTGATTTAGTTGTTTTTAGGTTGCCGGGAAGTTATTCTCGGTACTGGTAAGGAAGTCTAGTTACGCTGCCTCAACCCAACCGGTTTGGTCACGTTAATTGCAATTTCTTACCAATTGTTGGGGAAACCAAGACAAGTTAAATAAGGGTGGTACAATTACGTGTTCCGCGACTAGCCAATGGCGAAATGCCACCGCTAGTGTCTGTCTGGAACGTCTGCAAATTGCTGGCTCTTGGAGAAACTGTTGTCACTTCAACAACAGGTAAATTTATGCTTCACCGTGAATTACAAGCTTTCATAAACCTCTCGTACCGACGGCGAGTTGTGATTGTTTGTACTGAAGCAGGACGCTTTTAAGTAAGCGTGTCATTCATCACCGAGGCCAGTTCATTCCCACCAGTTTAGGCATATCGACATAATCTCGCTTATTGCGTGCCACGTGTTGAACCAGGTTAAATCAATCCACTGTTAACGAGGGAACATTTCGTTGTACGACACCATTATCGACGAATTTGATGACGACTCGCAGAAGACTGACGAGAACTTCAATAAATCACCTGAGGATTCCGAACAGGCGGCAACTGCTAAACCGGCTGCCAAGGAAGCACCTCAGCCAGCTGAGCCAAAAGTTGCTCCCAAGGCCCGGGCAGAGACGGAATTGCCGACCAGCGACGACAACGAATCCTGGTCAGAAGATCCCGTTCGGATGTATTTGACGCAGATGGGTGAGATTCCTTTGCTCACGCGGGCCGAGGAAATTCGGCTTGCCAAGCGCATTGAAATCACGCGCCGTCATTTCCGCGCTCGCTTGCTTGAATGCGACTACGTCATCCAGATGGCCTTCAAGGTGCTCAAACGTGTCCATCACGGGGAGTTGCCATTTGATCGCACGGTCCAGGTATCGGTAACGGACCGGCTCGAGAAAGAGCAGATCCTGGGACGATTGCCTCACAACCTGACAACGCTAGATGTCTTGTTAAAACGGAACCGTCGCGATTACCGAATTGCCTTAAGTAAGACCCACAGCAAAGCGCAGCGTAAGAAATCCTGGCAGCAACTGGGACAACGACGCCGGCGCGCAGTACGGCTCGTAGAAGAGCTGGGTTTACGAACACACCGGATCGAGCCCATGATCCGAACTTTGGAAGAGTTCAGTGGTCGCATTGACGAATTGAAACAGTTGCTTGCTCGTCACAAGAAAAGCCGTGGCCAGTTGGACGAATATCAATCCTGGTTAACCGAGTACCGAAGTATCTTGCTGGCAACTCAGGAAAGTCCAACCAGTTTACGAAACCGAATCAAGTATCTCAAAAAGGTCTATTCCAAGTATCAGCAGGCGAAGCGGGAGTTGTCTGAGGGTAACTTACGACTGGTAGTTTCGATTGCCAAGAAATATCGCAATCGCGGGCTCAGTTTCCTGGACTTGATCCAGGAAGGGAATGCTGGCTTAATGCGAGCCGTCGACAAGTTTGAATACCGACGTGGTTTTAAATTCTGCACCTATGCAACGTGGTGGATTCGACAGGCGATCACGCGAGCGGTGGCTGACCAGAGTCGTACCATTCGCATCCCGGTACACATGGTGGAAACCATGTCACGGGTGCGCAATGTTTCTCGCCAATTGCTCCAGGAATTAGGTCGTGATCCCACGCTCGAAGAAACCGCTCACCGCGCGGAGACCACCGTTGACGAAGCGCGTCGCGTGTTAGCAATGAGCCGATTTCCGATCAGTCTTGATCGACCTGTTGGTAACAGTGAAGACAGTCACTTTGGTGACTTGCTGCCCGATGGCGAAGCAGAGAATCCGGCCACGGGTGCTTCCCAGGAAATGTTGCGGAACCGGGTAAACCGAGTCTTAAAGACCCTCAGCTATCGTGAACGCGAAATTATCAAGCTGCGTTACGGCTTGGGGGATGGCTACAGCTACACCCTGGAAGAGGTGGGGCATATTTTCAAGGTTACGCGGGAACGTATTCGTCAAATCGAAGCCAAGGCGGTCCGCAAGCTGCAGCAACCGAGTCGCAGCCAGGAACTCGTTGGGTTTCTGGACTAGGGATTTCGCTGCCAGAACTTTGGGTCGAATTGGGTCAAAAACCAGCAAACCTCCGGAGAATTCTCCGGAGGTTTTTTTGCGCCCTGCAAGGGGCTGGCTGCTTAGAGTATCATGGCAATAGACTCCTTCAGCTTGCGGTATTAGGTTCTAAAAGACATATCATGGATATTGAGCAGCTGGTCCTCTATCTGGACAACTCCGACACTGCTGCAGTCTGGCTGCGC
Source organism: Pirellulaceae bacterium (assembly GCA_046583015.1). Lineage (GTDB taxonomy): Bacteria > Planctomycetota > Planctomycetia > Pirellulales > Pirellulaceae > JAZADA01. The sequence goes on from JAYGDG010000814.1 coordinate 15,237, forward strand.
TCACTGGGTCTGGAAGACCTGCCGCGGTCACACCGAAACCTGGTAACGGTAGCCGATAGCGGAATGACCCTCGACCTGGTAGCCCAACTGGCGGATCAGCTGATTGAGCACCTGCCGCAAACTAGCCATCCTGATATGGCTTTAAATAACCTGGATCGTTTCATTGCCGCTGCCCGTAACCCTCTCTCGCTGGGCACTCTCTGGGAACGCGATCTTCAGGCGCTACCAACGTTGTTACAGATTTTTTCCACGAGCCAGCATTTAACTGATTTACTGATTCGTGATCCCGAGAGTTATGACTTGCTGCGACTGACTGATGGTCAGCCTGTCGCCAGGGATGTGCTGGTCAAGGAGATCGGCAGCGAAGTCTCCACGCTGACTAAGAATGCCGACGTGGTTACGGCACTGCGTCGTTACAAGGACCGGGAAACTTTGCGAATTGCTTACGGCGACATTGTACGCCAGCAGCACGTCAACACGGTAACTCGCCAAATCTCGTTCCTGGCGGATGCCATCTGCGAAGCAGCCACCCAGGTTGCTCGTGGTAAGCTCGAGAAAAAGAGGGGTGTACCGCGAAATGCAGAGGGTGATCCAGCCGAATTCGTGATCCTTGCCTTAGGTAAACTCGGTGGCAGCGAATTGAATTACTCATCTGACATCGATTTAATTTTTCTCTATGACGGCGAAGGGAAAACCGACGGAGAACGCTCGCTCTCCAATCAAGAATTTTTTCAGCGGTTGGCTCGGGACATTGTTACACTGTTGACCGAATCAAGTGAAATCGGATCTGTTTATCGCGTCGATTTGAAGCTGCGGCCCAACGGGGAACAGGGCGCAGCGGTTCTCTCTCTACCAGCAACTCTGCGTTATTACGATGTTTCCGGACGCACCTGGGAACAGCAGGCCTTCGTCAAAGCACGACCAATCGCTGGAGATCTGGAACTCGGCGAACGGTTCTTAAAACAGCTGGAACCCTGGGTTTACCGCAGTTATCTGAGTCGCGCAGACATTACTGAGATCAAAGCGCTAAAACGTCGCATCGAAAAGCGGAGCAAAAAACAGGGTGGCGACGAATTGAACGTGAAAACAGGTTTGGGAGGGATCCGGGACATCGAATTTGTCATTCAATTCCTGCAACTGCTCAACGGTAGTGCCCTGCCGGAAGTCCGAGACAGCAACACGTTACGGGCTATTGAGCAACTAGAATCAAGTGGCTGTCTGACCATGCAAGAACGGACCTTGCTGGAAGACAATTATGCTTTCCTGAGAAAAATCGAACATCGTTTGCAAATCATGTTTGACTTGCAGACTCACACGCTGCCAGACAATGACCAGGAAACCCATCGTTTGGCAATACGCCTTGGTTACCAGGGAAACTCGGAGCGAACGGCACTGACGGCCTTCCGGGAAGATCTTGACCAGGCTACCGAACTAAATCGTAAGATCCTGGACCACTTGCTGAACGATGCTTTCCGTGATGTAGAAGACACAGCGCCGGAAGTCGATTTGATCCTGGATCCCAACCCAACCACCGAGACAATTGAATCCGTGCTGGCGCCCTATGGATTTCACGATCAGCCAGCCGCCTATCGCAACTTGATGGCTTTGACCGAGGAAAAAATTCCCTTCCTCTCGTCTCGTCGCTGCCACCATTTCCTGGCTTCGATTGGACAGCGGCTGTTACAGGCTATCTCCGTCACACCCGATCCCGATTCAACGCTGGTCAACCTGAACCAGGTCAGTGATTCGCTCGGAGGCAAGGGAGTGCTGTGGGAACTCTTCAGTTTTAACCCTCCGTCGCTACGCTTGTACGTGCGTCTTTGTGCCTGCAGTCCTTACTTATCGGGACTCTTAACCAGCAATCCCGGGATGATCGATGAATTAATGGATTCTATGGTGCTGGACAAGCTTCCTTCCATGGAGTCCCTGGAAGCAACATTAACCGATTTATGCCGTGGTGCTGAAGACCAGGAACCTATCCTGCACAGTTTCAAGAACTCTCAGCACTTGCGAGTCGGTGTCCGAGATATCTTGAGCAAAGAGAGCCTGCGATCCACCCATTGTTGTCTATCCAACCTTGCAGAAGTCTGCCTTCAAGAGATTACCAAACAGCAATTGCAGCGACTTGTTCGCAAGTTCGGACAACCCACCATTGTCAGTGGACCGCATCGAGGTGAACCTGCTTCACTGGTGATCCTGGCAATGGGAAAACTGGGTGGGCAAGAACCCAATTATCATAGTGATCTGGATGTTGTTTTCCTCTACGAGGCAGAGGGCAACACCGTGGCAACTGAACCTGGCAAACCGGTTAGTGCCACCACGAACCAGCATTTTTTTAGCGAACTGGGACAACGGATTATTCGCGTTGTTAACCAGTTAGGACCTTATGGTCGACTCTACGAACTGGATCCCCGCTTGCGCCCCACCGGAAAAAACGGTCCCCTGGCAGTCTCCTTAGAAGGCTTTGAACGCTATTTCAAGGACGGACCAGGTCAACTGTGGGAACGTCAGGCACTCTGCAAAGCACGGACGATTTACGGATCAGCAGCGGCTCAGCAGGCCGCCCAATCGGTGGTTCGAAGAATCATTCTAGACAGACCGTGGAAAAGCAGACGGGCAGAGGAAATCCGACAAATGCGGGAACATCTCGAACAAACCGCTTCAGACCATAACCTCAAACGTGGATTTGGCGGTACGGTTGATATTGAATTCGTCGTCCAAATGTTACAACTACGTCACGCCCAACAGTTCAACGAGGTGCTCGTGCCAGGAACCCTGGATGCTATTGAAGCACTGCGCAATGTGGAGTGTTTAAACGAGCAGGATGCAGCGATGCTTCATGAATCCTACGTTTTCCTGAGGAGCGTCGAATCGGGTCTTCGCCTGATGAATACCACCGCCCGACACGATCTGCCGGACGATCCGCTTGAACTATGCAAACTTGCGTTTCTACTGGGAACCCCAGAGCCACAAGAATTAGTAGAAAAGTGTCAACACTTTCGTCAAGAAAACAGGCAACGGTTTGAACGCATTTTTCAAGAACAACTAACAAGTTGATCAACCGATGGAAGCGAACTGGGATGTTATTGTTGTCGGCGGCGGAGGCAGCGGGTTGGCTGCTGCCCTCTCGGCAGCTCATCACGGTGGCCGCGTACTGGTACTCGAGAAACGTCCTCAACTCGGAGGAACGACTGGCATCGCAGTCGGGTCCTTTACCGCAGCCGGGACCTGTCTCCAGCAACAGGCTGGAATCGACGATCACGTCCAACAACATGTCGAAGACGTTGCTCTATTTGCTGAACCTGACATCGAATCTCGTAACAATTCTTCGTTGCGGGCTTTTTTTCTCAACCAGGCGGCCGATACTTTCCACTGGCTCCAGGGCCTGGGACTGTCCTTTGTTGGACCCCATCCGGAACCACCCAATCGCGTCCCGCGAATGCATAACGTGGTACCCGGTGCCAAAGCTTATATTACAGCCTTCCAACTAGCCCTACAAAAAACAACCTGCCAGCAACTGTGCGGGGCCCAGGTGAAAGAACTCCTCTTCGATGAGGGACGGGTTGCTGGCGTAGTGACAGAAATCAATAACGTCCGTCAAACCTTTAAGGCCCGTCGCGGTGTTATCCTGGCCGCCGGCGACTATTCCAATAGCGACGAGCTAATTGGTCGTCACAAAGGACCAGCCTTCACACAGATCGAAGGAATCAATCCCCATGCGACTGGCGAAGGCCACCAATTGGCCGCCCAGGCAGGGGGGAAACTGGTCAATATGGATGTCACGTATGGACCCGAGTTGCGGTTCGTGCCGAGTAGCAAGAAACCTTTTCAGCAGTGGTTACCCACCGCCGGCCTGGCTGCTCGTTTCTTGGGTATGGTAGCTCGCCGACTGCCGCAATGGTGCATCCGACGTTTCATTAAACGCCTGCTAGTCACCTGGCAACACCCGGAAAACCAGTTGTTTGAGGATGGTGCAATTCTCATCAACCAACAAGGAAACCGCTTTGTCAACGAAACACGCTGGCCGCAGCGGGAACTGGCAGTAGCAACCCAGGAAGACAAACTGGCTTATATCCTCTTGGATGGACGCTTGATCGAACGCTATTCCACCTGGCCTCATTTCATTTCAACCGCACCTGACATTGCTTATGCCTATGTCTCCGACTACCAGCGGTTGCGCGCCGACGTAACCTCACGGGCTGACCAGCTCCACCAGCTGGCTCGGCAACGGGGTATCCCTGCTGACTCACTAACCAAAACCGTGACGGAATTCAACAGCTATGTTCGGCGAGACCAGCCAGATCCGCATGGCCGGGAAGGCGACCCGTTCCTTTTAGAGCAAGGACCCTGGATCTTGCTGGGTCCGGTCAAAGCGTATTTTACGACCACTGAGGGAGGGGCAGCGGTGAATCAGCAACTCCAAGTGCTGGATGCCAACGATCAGCCTGTTCCCGGCCTCTACGCCGCTGGTCAAAACGGTTCAGGAGGTCTTATCCTATGGAGCCATGGTCTCCATATTGCCTGGGCACTGACAAGTGGTCGCCTGGCCGGGCAAGCAATCATGGCCGATTGACTCTGCCAGCTAAACAGCTGTCGACGTTGCTATGGCCCACCAGTCGACTGGTACATCGAAGCAACCCTGCCAGGAAACTTCAGCCAAGACAGGTGGAACTGCATGTCGACTGATAGCTTGCCGATTCGTCTCCCGACTGGTGTCTGTTATTTCCGGTGACTGACAGTTATTCAAGATAATACCAGCCACGGGTATCCCATCCCGGAACGTAACCGCGGCAATCAGTGTCTGCAAAGTCTGATTAATCACCCCCAACTGATTTGGCACGACCACGACAACAGGAAAGCCAAAATCGTAAGCCAGGTCGGCAACGAATTCCTCTTCAGTCAGCGGCGACATCAGTCCGCCAACCCCTTCGACCAGCACGATGTCACTGCATTTTAGCCAGTGCTCTAGCCCGGTGCGCAGTAGTTTTTCGTCGACGGCACGGCCTTCAGCGCGGGCAGCTTCTGGTGGTGCCAGGGGTGCGTGAAACTGCTGAGGGCAAACGGCCTGCAAATCGGCCGGTTTTCCTGCTGCCTGCCAGAGGCATTCCGCATCAGGTGATCTGAATTGACCCTTTTCTTGCAGGCACCCACTCGCAACCGGTTTGTAGACTCCAACACGTTTCCCTGCCTGCTGCAGTTGCCGGGCAATCTGCGCCGTAACATAGGTTTTGCCTACTCCGGTGTCTGTACCAACGATAAACAATCCTGGTGGTGACGTGTTCATGTGCCATAGGGTAACATCAACATGGCGACGGTCAATTATGCGGACCAGCCTGATTGCCCGACCAGTGGCCTGTTGATCCACGAAACCATAACTTCATTGATTTTTTGAGTTCCTCGCTTCATGATGACGCCACCGGATTCCAGTTCTTTCCGTCACACGACCATCGCACTGATCCAGATGACCTGCGGTAGCTCAACGGAAGAAAATCTCACCAAGTCGCTAGCAAGAATTAACGAAGCCGCCCTAGACGGGGCCCAGGTAATTTGTCTGCAGGAGCTGTTTAGTTGTTTATATCCTTGCCAGCAAGAGGATCACTGCCAGTTTGACCTGGCAGAAACAATCCCCGGCCCCACCACGCAGCGGCTCTGCGACACGGCCCGCGAACATGAAGTGGTTATTATTGCTCCGCTATTCGAACGGCGAGCAGCAGGGGTGTATCACAACACGGCGGTCGTCATTGATGCTGATGGCAGCCTGCTGGGCAGTTATCGTAAGATGCACATCCCGGATGACCCCCAGTATTACGAGAAATTCTATTTCACACCGGGAGATCTTGGATTCCGCACGTTTAGCACGCGCTACGGAAAACTGGGCGTCTGCATTTGCTGGGATCAATGGTTTCCGGAAGCTGCCCGGTTAACGGCGCTATCAGGCGCAGAGATGTTGTTCTTCCCAACTGCCATTGGCTGGCTACCCGGAGAGAAAGAATCGCTCGGTGCGACCCAATGGGCCGCCTGGGAAACCATGATGCGCAGTCACGCAATTGCCAATGGCGTATATGTCGCAGCCCCCAACCGAGTTGGCCTGGAGGGAGAACTGGAATTCTGGGGGGCTTCGTTTGTAGCAGACCCCAATGGCACCGTGATCACACGGGCCAGTCACGACCAGGAAGAGATCGTAATGGCAACCTGTCACTTGGATCAAATTGATACCGTCAGAACACACTGGCCTTTTCTTCGCGATCGCCGCATCGATGCCTACGATGGTCTGAAACAGAGATTTCTGGATGACTCGGAAACATGACTTCTGACATTTCTGGCAAGGAACCGACTCCCCGCCAGCTTGGCTATCGGTGGCCTGCTGAATGGGAACCGCACGCTGGCACATGGCTGGCATGGCCTCACAATAAGCAAACGTGGCCAGGTGAATTCACCCACATTCCAGCGATTTTCCAACAACTCATTAAGACGCTATTACAGTGGGAACCGGTTCACCTGCTGGCCTCTGAACCTGTTATCGCCAACCAGGCAAGAAACTGGCTGAAACCGCTGACCACTTCAACACCGCATCCCTTGCACTGGCATGACATTGCCACCAATGATGCCTGGGTCCGGGACTTTGGTCCAACCTTCCTGGTTTCGGGCCCCTCCGACGGACCTGCCAGCCAGCTGGCGGGGATCGACTGGCCTTATAACGCCTGGGGAGGCAAGTATCCTCCCTATGAACTTGACCAGCAGGCAAGCGGAAAAATCCTCTCCGCCCTGGGTGTTGACCAGTTCCGCCCCACGATGGTGTTAGAAGGGGGAGCGATCGAGGGCAATGGGGCCGGCACCGTAATCATTACGGAAAGCTGCCTGCTGAACCCAAACCGCAATCCCGACTGGTCACGATCAATGGTGGAAAAGGTTTTGCTGGATTACTTGTCTGTAGAACAGGTTATCTGGCTCACGGGTGAGGGTTTGCCGGGAGACGACACGGATGGACATATTGATCAACTGGTTCGTTTCGTCAATTCATCAACTGTCGTAGTGGCCAGTTGTGACGACCACCAGGATGCTTGCTACCAGCCATTAGCAGACAATTTACAAGTACTGAAGCAAAGTGGCCCGCTGGCTGGTCGAGAACTGGAAGTAATTCCACTACCAATACCGCAACCGGTTGAGCACGGGGGGCAGCGTTTACCTGCCAGTTACTGCAATTTCTTTATCGCCAACGGCGGTATCATTGTGCCGGAATTTGATGATCCGCATGATCAGCTTGCCCAAGAGATTTTGCAAGACTGTTTTCCAGATCGGGAAGTGGTCGGTTTACCGGCGAGCAAGCTGGTGTGGGGACTGGGCACCGTCCATTGTCTCACCCAGCAGCAACCGGCAACGCATCATCCCTAAGAGTTTGCTATAGCTCCAAGTACTCTTCCAGCGCTTCACGCATGACAGTTGCATTGGGTTCGATCCCGGTCCAGATCTGGAAACCGATAACTCCCTGGTTGACGAGCATCCCTAGCCCATCGAGTACCGTGCAACCTTGCTTGGCCGCTTCTTGCAAGAACACGGTTTGCGGTGGATTGAAAACCACATCCGCAACCACCATGTCACCATGCAATGAACCCACGTCAACGGGCACTCGAGCATCAGGATCTCCCAGGCCAATCGACGTTGCGTTGATGACCAGGTCAACTTCTTCATCCACCTGGTAATCTCCAGACCAGGGAACGAAGTCTGCTGTCACGCCAACTCGCTGGTTTAACAGGTTAACCAGTTCCTGACCGCGCTCTTGAGTACGATTTACGATCGTGATGTGGGAAACTTCACTAAGTCCCAATTCGACGGCAATCGCTCGGGCAGCACCTCCGGCGCCAAAAATTACCACTCGTTTCTCGGCGGGACTGGTAATCTCTTGCAGGGATCGGACAAATCCCTTCCCATCGGTATTTTCACCAATCAAACGGTCGCCGTCACGGTTCACGCAATTGACCGCTCCCATCAATTCAGCCGACTCACTCAATCCATCCAAGTGCTGAATCACAGCAACCTTATGCGGTAATGTAAAATTGCCACCTCGAAATCCCATCGCTCGCATCCCCAGCACAGCGGATTCCAGGTTTTCAGGTGGAACTTCACATGTCAAATATCGCCAGTCCAGTTGGGCCGCGGTAAATGCGCGTTCCATCATGAATTGAGTTGGATTTCCGGCGACCGGTTGGCCCATACAACAAACAAGATCCTGGATAGATGAATCAGGCACGTCAATGATCTCTCTTCAACAAAGACGGGTAACACCAAACCGTGGTCGGCCAAACGGCAGCTCCTCGAAGGCTCTATTGTGAAACAGGGTCTGCGAGATTGCAACGGTGCTAGGAAAATCAGGGAACAACGATCTGTTTCGGGTCACTCACGTTTTCCTGATAGCCAGCTATTCTCCTGGCTTTAAATCTTACATAAGGGGGCACATAACAGCTACGATGGTCGAAACTGCCCGGTTCAGCAGCTGGATCTGCATGCAATGGTTCAACCAGGTCTTCCAAGACAAAACCATTACGACACAAGTGGCCGACCAGTTCCTCCCAACGATGTAAATACTCTAAGGTACCATCTTCACGATGACGGCTACCCTTAACATTGGGAAGGGGATTTTTGCGATAGTAAGTTTCTGTTAATTCGTACCCGTGTTGGGACATCTTGGTATCGGCCTGCAAGCTGGCAGGTTGTTTGTGCTGGCTCGTGTAGATTCCCCCGATCCGCATGACACGAGCAACTTGCTGGTAGACAATCTCGATATTGGGAACATAACAGGTACTCACCGGTTGGACGACGATATCAAACTCAGCCGTATTGAAGGCAGTCAATTGATCCATCGAGGCCTCCACGGTCCGCACCTGGAACCCTCGCTCTGCTGCTACCCGCCGATCCAATTCCAGCATGGCGGAACTAATATCGACAACCGTGACATGAGCCCCCGCGGCGGCATAGAGAACACTTTGACGACCACCGCCGGCAGCCAGGCATAACAGTTGTTTTCCCCGAATATCGCCGCCTAACCATCCCAGCCCATCGACCGTTGCCAACGGATCTTCAAAATCTTTGTCTTCCGCCGGCCGCGTGAACCGTTCTCCACGTTGTACCCTGGCGTTCCAGGCGCGACGATTATGCTCACGGTCAGCTGAATAATCTGAGGATTCCATCGATCGTTCCTTTGCCAGTCGTGGTCGCATGAGCAGGGTTCATCCCCGCCGCCACCCTGGTCAACCAGGCACTACCTGGCTTTAACGTGTCCTTCTAACCAGGCAACGGCTGCTTCTGCAATCCCTTCGTGCCCTCCCTCAAAGATCGTCACTCGCGACTTGGCGGCCTGGCGGCGCAAATAGATTTTTCGACCCCAACTCGAATCCACGACTTGATCGGTCGCCTGCGGATTTTCCAGCTTACCGTTAGGCCGACTCAGTTGAACAATCTCCTGCTCGCTGACAGGTGTCACTTGAGCAGCGCGGGCAATCAGGTTAAAAGCGTTGAGTGAATGGCGAATCGGAACTGAACCACGGTGTCCATCATGCACTCCTGCCGCAATATCCAGTGGCACTGGTAGTGAACGGTGCAGCCACGTCACGGGCGATCGTTGACGATACTGCTGGTCAATCTCGGGACTGTCGCCTGGTTTTCCACCACAACATTTGCGCAGCATCAAGCCATATTTTCCCGTGGCGTGGCGAGCATGCCATGTTCGCAGATCACTAATGCCCACCCAGGCACTGGCCGCCGCCCACGGTTGCGGATGCTTGCCAACCATTAACATCGTCATATGTCCACCCCCGGAAACACCGGTCAAATAAATACGCTGACGATCAACTCGGTGTTTCGAAGCAACCCATTGCACCGCGTCCAGGATATCCTGGCAAGCTGCTGGAGAGCCACAAGCCTGGGGCTGCTGATTCACTCCACGGAAGTCCGGAAACAGGTAAATCCATCCTTTTCGGTCCGCCGCGCCTTCTAGTTTCAGGTTGCGCTGTTCAAGATTACCACTCCACGTATGCAATGACACTAGCAAGGGAACCGGCTTGGCTGTCGGATCATACTTGGCTGGTAAAATTAAATAACTCGGTTGCTGTGATTGATCGAAGGAGCTGCGAATCCAAACCTTTTCTCGGTTTCCAGCCTCAGAAGAACTAACCATTCCCAACAGGACGACCGGGACAATAAGCGCTGTCCGTCGATTAATTGAGCTGCCAACGAAAACAAAAACTGGTGCAATCGCTGTAATCCAACCTGTGTTCCAAACAGCACAAACTGGCGCTTTATCGCTTGATTGACTGATCATTTCTTGCCCTCTGCCTCGCCGCTAGAACCAACTGCCAGGCCATTGCCAGTGAACGGATAGAGTTCTAAGGAAGTCGTCCATTGTAGCGTGTATCCAAGTCGGTTCGCAGTGGGAGAGGGACAGTCAGCACACCGCTTTTTTCAGGTGTATCAAGTTTAAGTGGCATAACCCGAGCAACTGTCTAACTGGTCTGATCGTTCAAGCGTCAAGCGATTTGATTCCGACAATCAAAACAGAGGATGACCTCAAACCAAAAGTTGATGAATACTCAACCTTGCTGATGTTGTCAGGATTTCTCCCACTGTCGTTTTCGTTCTTCTCCGCCTGTGACGAAAACCAGCTTCAAGAAAACGTATGTCGTATCGCAACATACAACTCGACTATCAGAAAGAATCGATCCGTCCACTGGTCAGTCTCATCTTCCTGGCCCCCATGCTGATTGCCTACGAATCAGGCATGTTACTGCTAGGCTCGGGTACTGTGCGCAACGGAGCGGATGTCTGGCTACGTCAGAGCTTGCAGTGGATGGGCTTTGGCCAGTATTTCCTGTTGCCTGTTGCGACGTGTACGATCCTGCTGGCCTGGCATCATCTGTTGCGAGAGCCCTGGAAGATTAACCTGGCTGCGCTGCCCAGAATGTTGTTTGAATCCATTGCCCTGGCAGTGTTCCTGCTAATCCTGGCACACCTGCAAGGTCGAATTGCTTCTGAATGGTCTCTGCAAATCCTGCCAGCCGCACCCAGCATGGAACCCCAGGTACCACCTTCGTTTTCCCGAGCTTGGGCTCGACTGATTCCCTATTTCGGTGCAGGGATCTATGAAGAACTCCTCTTTCGACTGATGCTCCTGTCCGGTCTCATCGGCCTGGTTCGCTGGATTGGTGGATCACACCGGCAAAGTCTCGTCTGTGCTGTGCTGATCAGCAGTACGCTATTCGCCGCATCTCACTATCAGGCCTTTGTCGGCTACGGAGATATCTTTCAATGGTACAGTTTTCTGTTTCGCTTACTGGCCGGTCTCTTTTTCTCCATCCTCTTTCTGCGCCGCGGCTTTGGCATCACGGCCGCCACCCACGCCATCTACGATATCTTAGTCGTCGTACTCTGAGTGGCACCGGCAGCGAGTCCTGCTAGCATTCGATGAACCTGTCAAGGGGACATCGGGTGCTTTTATTTTGTCTGCAAACAGTTTGGCAAAGTGGCTTTGTTCAGGTTTCCCAGCCGGTCTATAATGGAGAGATACCCAGTCATTGAGATGGGTCGGTTAGTTTCATTTATTTGATCTCAGGAAACTGTTACGTTGCTTTCTGTCAGACCCAAGGTTGCCGATTTGTCGTTTCAGCTGTACGGACGTTCGTTGCATCCGGAGTTGTTTCGTGTCTACAAGAGTCGCCATGTTTCGCGGGGCGGATACGAGGCAACCATTGACATCACCAGTGCTGGGCATGTTATTTCCTGGCGTTATGACGGCATCACGCTAACGGAAGTTGCCGCTTCTTCTCAGCACCCGCTCCCGCAACGTCGCCGTTTATTGTCATACCCGCTTAAGGGTGAACGGAGTGATCGCCTGGAGTGTCGGGGTGGGGTAACCTACCAGGCCAGTTTTCAACTGGAAACCGTCGATCCTGAAGTCTTTTGGACATTCCAGGAGGAGTTAGCTCACGATAGCGAGCGGAAGGGGTTGTTGTACACATTTGATTCCAGTGGACGACTGGCCGTGGGAGCTTTGAGTTACATCAACATAGAGACGCGTAACCGCAGCATGTTGGTGCAGGCCTTCCACACGTTTCCAGATGACTACGCGATCGTCAAGAGTCAATCGATTTTTGAGATGCCGTAAGAACCAACAATGGCCTGGTTAATCTGCCTTGGTTGCTTTCGGTGCTTGTTCCTGCAAGCTCTTCTGGAACAACTTTAGTTGGCGTTGCATCTGAGCCGAATGAGGCTCTCCCTGGACTGCCTCTAACTGGTGTTTAACAGCGTTCTTGTAATCGCGTTTGGCATAATAACAGTGTGCCAGGGTATCCAGGTACCCGGCACTACCGGGTCTCAATTCAAGTGAACGCTGACTGCAGCGGAGCGCTTCATCGAGATCACCCCTGGTATTGGCCACTAGCCAGGCCAACTGGTTGTTGGCTGAGGCCAGTTTACGTCGCACCGCATCCTGCTGGACAGGGTTATCCGCTTGTCGAAACAGTGCTTCATGTTTCTTTACTTCTACCTGAAAGTGTTTTACCGCCTCGCTAATGGTCGACTCAGTTTTCACTTTCCAGGCAGCGTCTGAGCCAGGCAGGCGATACATGGCGATTAAGACATCTGCATCACGCGGATCCTCCGCGATGCCTTTTTCGAGAAACTCTTGATGTTTCTTCAGTTCATTTTGTTGCGCATGGTGTTGAGCGAAGAAATAGTACATTCTCGAACGAATACCACCAGGGTTACGTTGAAATCCTTCCGAGATATCCTTCAAGACTTGCGGCTGCTTCATGATTTCCACAACACCTTGCAGGATTTTCGCCGCATCGAGATCCCGGTCCTGGTCGTGCAGTATTTCTGAAAGCAAGAACCGCGAATAAATATGCTGGCGCGACTCCGGCTGACTGATCTTAATGACATGACGGTATTCCTGTTCGCACCAGGGAATCAAACCGCGACGTTGCAACCAAACCGCCGATTCGATGTGCGTACGAGTATCATCCGGATTGATTGCCAGTGCCCGGCCCGCCGTGTTTTCCGACTGCTCCAGGCGACCTTGCTTAGCTTGCGATTCCGCTACCAGGTACATCAAATCAGCATACTTGTTAAATTGCACGGGAAACCGATCAACAATTTCATCAATCACCGTCCAGGCTTCGCGTTCTACAAGCCAGTCGATCATATCCAACAACTGTTGCTTGGTTCCTTCCAGTAAGTCGAGCGTTCGACGAATCACAGCGATTGCTTCGTCATCACGGTCTAAGTTGCGGAGCATGGCGGCTTGCCAGCGCAACAGGTCACGCGTGATATCGCGACTCGATTGCTTTGGAAACTGCGACAGGGTTACTTCTTCCGCCCGGGTCAGTTTATCCCAGGTTGCCAGCACAGTTTCCGGTTTCTGGAGTGTTTGAGCGTATGCCAGTAGCCATTTTGCGGCGGTCCGACGACTCGTGCCAATGACTTGTCTTAGCTGGCCCGCTATCTTGTCGGCTTGAGCCTGCTCTTGGGACTGCTCGTGTTGCATCACGAGCAAGGCAGCCCGTTTGGAGAGTGGTTCGTTTGACTCATAACGGACCAGGCGACAAAGAGCCGTAATACCCTGGTTCTCGGGCAGCTTAGCCAGGTTTTCCATGCGGTTTTTTCGTTCCGCGCTACTTCGCTCTCCATAGGCTACCAGTAGTTTGCGGACAGCCGGCGGATCATCGGCCAGCGCCCATTGAACCCGCATACTGCGGACAAGGTATCGAGCACGCATCGCAATCTCGATGTCGTCGTGTTCTTGAGCGCGATGAAGCGCATCAAAGGCTGCCAAGCCCAACTGCTTTAGTTCTTCCTGGGCACGAATACGATTGGCATATTGTGCATCACCCAGCTGGCTGATCAATCGATCCACCCGAACTTGCTGCGCAGAAGAAGTATCCTTCGCTGCCGACTGATCGGTATCCTGGGCTGACAAAAGACTGCCCGGCGCGGCGTGTAGCGACAGCAACAGCGCCCCGGTCAGAACTCGCCAACAAAGTAAGGAAGCACGACCAGCCATTCATTTACCTCAGTAAACCCCCAGAAGGACACTAACATCCAGAATACCGCACATATCCCCATGGGAGCAAGCTCATTGGCCATTTCAGCACTGCTGGCAAGTCGCCTGAAGGCGGGCAATGCAAGCATGGAAACCGTGCGTTTCTCCGGTCAGGGGGACCATTCAGTCCCCTCGTTGGGGTCCTGCAGACGCTTCCATTTCTTCAATGTAACAGCGCAATCGATTGACCTCATCCGTTACATCTTTCAATTTCAGCATGTTCTCAACCCGTTTTATCAGCTCGACTTGATTGACCGGTTTCGAGAGAAAGTCATCGGTACCCGCCTGGACTGCTCGCTCAATATCGCCCCGTTCATTCAAAGCGGTCACCATGAGTACCATGATGCGACGTGTCACTGGATTTTTTTTGAGTGTCTCG
>JAYGDG010000836.1:0-1607 GCA_046583015.1 Pirellulaceae bacterium
AAACCGGCAGCGCATAGAGGGGTGATAACTCAGGATCTGCAGCAGGGTTTGTTTCCGGAGCAAAAAACAACTCTCGTAAATCGGGAGCTTGCGTCATGATAAAGACAAATGCACAAATACCCCAAAAATACGGAACCATGAAACGAATCGTAAAGGAAACCGACGACCACATATATTGCCGCTTCACGGCGGTTGTACTCTCCATTGTCAGCGCCCGGGCAACGGCAGTCGGCCAGACTCCACAGCCGACCAGTCCCAAGAACGCCATCCAGAGAACATACTCGGTGCCGAATTCACCCTCCATGAACGGATTAAAACCTGCCTCCTGCTTGTATTGAACAACGGTCGCAAAAATCGTATCCCAGCCTAACTGGTGGATTCCCCAGAGAGTTGTCAGGATGATACCAACCGACAAAACAACAAATTGAATGTAATCGGTGATAATAACCGAAATCATGCCACCCAGAACCGTGTAGATAAGGACCAGGCTCAACAAGCCCGTCATCACTACAGGCAATGCATACCCCTCAGGTGACAACCCGGTGATGCCAACAATGAACATCGAACCAATTTTCAGAAACAGTCCCATATTCAAAATGCCGCCGAAGGCCAGTACGCAACCGCCGAGAATACGCGTACGACGACTATAGCGCAACTCATAGTACTCGGGGATGGTTAATACCCCATGGGCACGCAACGGTACCACGATAAAACCGGTCAGTCCTACGAGCAGCGTCACCACGCCAGCCAGCACCGCGATGTGGAAAGCTGCAAAGCCTCCCTTGAATCCCTTTTCCGCACTGTACATGACCGTAATCAGTCCCAGTTCGGTCCCGGTCATGGTCGCAATCCCCAGCCAGGTACCGACGCCCCGGCCCGCGCCAATGTAAGCGGTCATCGTGGATGCATACTTTTTGACGAGCAGACCAATGACGACAGAAATCATCAGGTAGCAAGCAACAATTCCCCAGTCCAAGGCAGTAAAGTTGGTCTGGCTAATTGCTTGTTGGACTTTCTCGCTCATCGATTCACTTCTCGTGAAGTCGCTACGGGGATGAATTCGGTGATTATCATGACCGAGATCTTTACTTGGTTCAAGCCACCACCAGCGGCCTGCTGGTTACCCGGAGAGTCGCTTGCTACAGTAATGGCAAGGAAAGCAAGATAATTTGGCCCTCCCCCTGACGCACTGACCTGGTTTGTCGATTGCTGTGACGAGGATCTGCGATGATGAAATACACTTCCCTGCTCATGATGTTACCGGTTCTTTGCCTGGCCTGGCAATTGCACGGCGCCGAGCCTGGCAGCTTCATTCGCGTGGCTTGTGTCGGTGACAGCATTACTTTCGGAGCAGGCGTGGAAGATCGCATCGCTAACAATTACCCTCGCGTACTCGGAAAACTGTTGGGCGAGCGCTACCAGGTCAGCAATTTTGGTGTTAACGGTGCTACCTTGTTGAAGAAGGGGGACAAGCCCTACTGGAAACTGCCCGCTTTCAAGAACGTGACTGATTTTCAGCCGCACCTGGTCATCATTAAGCTGGGGACCAACGACAGCAAACCCCAAAACTGGAAGTACCAGGGAGAATACGCCAATGACCTGCGGGC
>JAYGDG010000899.1:0-3336 GCA_046583015.1 Pirellulaceae bacterium
AGCCAAGATCGTCCGCCATGATGTAGATGATGTTGGGCTTCTCTGGCACCTGGGCCTGAGCGTGTTCCGACAGCCCTAAGACCACCTGCAACAGCAGGCTCCCCAAGACCACTGCGCGCCTCTGAAAAAGCTTCACTAGCATCGTCTCAAATCTCCTTGTTTCCCGTACTTCGAACGTCGCAACTTCAGCCGTCCTGAACGTCAGGGAACTGGTAATCGCTAAATTGCTCGCGGAGGGTCAACTTGCTAATCTTGCCCGTTGCGGTAAGTGGAATGTCATCCACAAAGACAACGTCATCTGGCAACCACCATTTAGCTACCTTGTCACGGAGAAATGCCATGATCTCTTCGACCGCGACTGCTGATTCCCCCGTGGACTTAACCACCAGCAGGGGGCGTTCTTCCCATTTTGGGTGCGCAATCCCGATGACCGCCGCCAGGTCGACCTGCTCGTGTCCCATGGCCGCGTTCTCCAGGTCAACCGAGCTAATCCACTCACCACCTGACTTGATCAGATCCTTGGACCGATCCGTAATCTGCATGTAGCCATACTCATCGATCGTGGCCACGTCCCCCGTATCAAACCAGCCATCCGAATCGACGCAATCCTGCTGGTCACGAAAATATCGCTTGACCGTCCAGGGACCTCGAACCAGCAGACGTCCAAAGGTGGTACCGTCGTGTGCCAACTCCGTCCCCTCGTCATCAACGATCTTCATGCCAACACCAAAAACGGCCGTCCCCTGTTTAAGCCGCACATCAACCTGTTCTTCATAACTAAAGGACTTCATGAATGGCTTCAAACGACAGATGGTGCCGATCGGACTCATTTCGGTCATTCCCCAGCCATGAATCACCGTCACGTCATACTGCTGGTCGAACGCTTCCACCATGCGGCGCGGTACCGCCGACCCCCCCACCATCACCTCTTCCAGGTGCGGAAGTTTCAACTGGTTTTTCTCGAGATATCCCAGCAGCATGTTCCAGACCGTCGGTACCGCTGCCGAAAACGTCACTTCCTCCGAGTCGAGTACCTCGTAGATACTGGCACCGTCCATTTTCGCCCCGGGCAGGACCAGCTTGGCTCCCACCATCGGGCAGGAATAGGCCAACCCCCAGCTATTGGCGTGAAACATGGGCACAACCATCAGTATTGAATCGGTGCCGGCGATCGCAAACACATCCTTCCCATTGACCGCATAGGCATGCAACAGATTGGAACGGTGCGTGTAAATAACACCTTTCGGATTCCCGGTTGTACCGGACGTATAGCACAAGGCAGCTGGCGTGTCCTCGGGAAACGACGGCCAATCAAACGTGTCAGTTTCGCCGGCAATCAGCGATTCGTAGCAGATCGCGTTACGCAATTGGGTCTTCGGCATATGCGCTTCATCGGTCAAGACGATGAAATGTTTCACCGTTGAGAGCTTGTCTTGTAATTCTTCGAGTAGTGGCACGAAGGTCACATCGACCAGTAAAATCGTATCCTCGGCATGGTTGACGATATACTCAATCTGCAGCGGAAAAAGCCTGGGGTTAACCGTGTGACAGATGCCCCCCTGCCCGGAAATAGCATACCAGGCTTCCAGGTGTCGAAACGTGTTCCAGGCCAGCGTGGCCACCCGATCGCCGAATTGCATTCCCAGTCGCTTGAGTGCATTAGCCAGCTGTTTAGTTCGCCGGTAAGCATCGGCATAGGTATAGCGATGGAGCGTATCATCCTCGACCAGCCGCGACACGACCTCTACGTCGCTGTGAAAGCGAGCCGCGTGCTCAAGCACATGAGCCAGGTTAACCGGAGCATCTTGCATACGATTCCTCTTACCAAACAGGGTTCGATTGAATCTACCAGCCGGTTCATGGCTAGGCAACTAACCCGCCAGGGAGAACATTGCCACAGAACCTGGGGAACACCATAGAAACCTAGGGTTGCCGATGGAGCAGACAGGCCTGGATCGTATTGGCAGTCTTCATCTCCTTGATAATGGCTACCGCCGTATTTTCGTTGACGGTTTCCACCACCGAATACCATCCCCAGTTACTGCGCGGATTCTCCGTTTTCCACAGTTTATTGGCATACCAGGTGCGCCCCGCATCGCTACTAAAGGCCAGTCGTGGCGCCCGATGATAACCACACAAGAGAATTCCCCCCGGCAACGCGGTCACCGCTCCATGCGAGCCCGTCAGACTCTCGATCGGATTGGTCCAGGTTTTACCACCATCGAAACTATTGACACGACTCAGGCCCGTCCGGTTCCCCCGCGGTTCGCCCGGAACATGTTCCGCCTTATCTTCGGTACGCAACAGGGCAACCAGTGTGCCATCGGCCAGTTCCGCGATCGTCGGCTCACTAAAAATCATCTCGTTCTCAGGATTACCATGACCGAGAATAGAAAACTTCCAAGTCTTACCCTGGTCGGTACTGCGGGCCACCCCGGAGCTTAACCAGCCGGACTGCAGGTACCCAGCAACTGGAATCAGCAGCGTACCATCCTTCAGTTCCAGCGGACGCCCGCCGGTCCAAACCCAGGCATTCCCCAACGGCCCGGCATTAATCGTCTCCCCCGGGCTCCAGGTCTTACCATGGTCTTTGCTGTATGCCAGTCGCAGCGGCTTTTCGGAGACGGCCATCATGCGGCCATCCTTGCGTACCCCTATGTTACTGATCGTGCGAACCCCTTCTCCTAGCACTCCCCGGTAAGGCTTGGACCATGTTTTGGCTCCATCGCTGGAACGGATAAAAATCGGCTTGTTCCCACCCGGTTCGACCGCCACCACGATCGTTCCATCCAGGAGTCGTACGACAGAGGGAATGACGCGATAACGATCTTCATGGCTAGCCGGAGCTCCCTGGTAAATTCGCCGGGCCTTGGTTATCGTCCAATTCGTCTCCACGACCGGACTCTTGGCATACCGCAGGAACAGCAAGTGGTCAGGTTCTTCGGACAAGAGATCGCTGCTAAGCAGTGTGCAGACCATAAAAAGGATACTGACAAGCCATTTTGTAACCATCATCTATCTCCCTTGCGAATGCGTTTCTCTTGTCCTGGTCAGCCACTTGCAAGCCGTCGCTATATTGCCCGCGCATTCTAACACACCGGCAGCGTGGGAGCATCCTTTCCCCAGGCAAGTAGCCACGCCTCTCATAGCCCGCTAAGATAGGCTCACCGCTATCGAAACCGCCTCTATCCCGAGGCCACCCGGATACCATCCACGACGGTGTTCCACCCATGTCCAAAATCACAACCAAGCGAATTCGCAACTGGGTCTCCCTTGGCATGCTGGTCATTTTCGTGACCTCACTGACTGCCTGGTTCCTTGGTCGTGACCGCTTGC
>JAYGDG010000907.1:0-2006 GCA_046583015.1 Pirellulaceae bacterium
CGTGTGCTCTTCCGATCTGATTGTTGTACAGTTCTTCAGTGGGGCTGGGTTGAGTAATCGCCAACAACATTCGATCTGAGTTCGGCAATTGTCGTTCTAGAGGTCAGAGAGTGGCTTAGCCGGCTATCTAGTACCGCATGATACAAATTTCCGGCTGCGTGCATCTCTACTTTGTCTCCCCGTCCACTAAGCCACATCGTCCAACTTACGTACCCATGTTTCGATTCCGCAAACACTGATGCCAGAAGGTAATAAAAGTAGGGTGTCGGGAGATGAAGTAGAGTCCAACCGCCCAGCAACTAACTTTCCAGGAATCTCGGTGGATCCAATTTTAACGAATTTACTGGTAAAGCCAGACTAATTCCCTTTGCCGTACACGCATCGGATTCCTGAGCTAGGTGAAGTTGAACATTTTTCCAATTCTGACACCAGCCTCCGGATCCCACCAGAGTTTTCTAAGGTGCTGCCACACCATTTGGTAAAGATCCCATACCAAATCGGCGTCGATTGGATTGGGCTTGAGATCCGCCGCTAGACGGTCGGAGTTGCGCTGCTTCCGCAGCACGTAAATCTCATCGATCTTCGATAGCTCGGGTCGACAATCGTCCATCTTAAGATACTCTGCGATCACAACAAACAGGCAATAGGGAGTCGCGGCTTTAACTAGGGCCGGAGTACCGGAGCACTCATCAAGCATATCGCGCTCGAGGTATCGTTTGACCTCAAGCGCGACAGCTGGCAAGACGAGTCGTTTATTCTGTGGGTTGCCACCAGCCGGCGAAATAAGCCGCATCTCGATATGGCTGCCGATGACGAAATCGTGATCCTTTGTCCTAACGGTATACTCGGGTGTCTTGAGCAAGGTTTCAATAGACCTTGGATGGAACACAAGGTCTAAGTAGCCTGCCGCCGGAGCCCGCACGCCCGAATCCCCGATGACCGCCTCGGTAGGCGCGAACATGTGCTCCATGAACTCTTCAAGAATCGAAGGCTGCAAGACCTCCTGAGCGCTGTTACTTCGTCAGTCGAATATCGGCTCCACGCTGTCCTTGTAGCTGTTCAGCAACTTGACTAGTTCCCCGACGTGCTTCTTGTCGCGCCCAACAACAGCCAAGGATTCCGCTTTCCATTCTCTACTGGCCTCGTTGACCTAAAATCCCTGGCACTGCCCCGGCTCCCCTAGACACAAGAGGGGCATCCCTGGCATCATCTGCGCATCGGACGATAACAGGTGACACCGTGGCTCAAGTGGTCCTATATACTCTTGCGAGTTTCAAAGAGCCCCAGCACTCTGAATACAACAAAGGATTCAATGACCGGAACCCGTTTGTTTACGTGAGCGCGGAGAATTCACCGGGTTTCGTGGACCGGTCGGGACAAAGTTGGAAAAGAAACCACGCCGATTGTAACCGGGACTGGGGCGACCGGAGTGTCAACCCTCGCTTTTTAGCTACCGGCGCGCACGGGGATACAGCTGCAGCACTTTCGCTCTGGGACGATGTGGAGTCGGTTTACGCTTTCACCTACGCCGGATTTCACGCCGAAGTCCTGAAGATGCGCGACGAATGGTTCCCCAAAGGCGATTACCCCGCTTATGTAGCCTGGTGGATAGCATATGATGAGAGTCCGATCCAAGCCGATGGCGCGGAGCGGTTGGAGCAACTGCACGATAACGGCCCAACTGCCTATGCCTTTGATTTCAAATCCCCATTCGATGCCAACGACCAGACGCTAAGTATGGACCGGCAAAAGATTCAACAGCATGTCGAAGTGGTGCGAAGCCATATGAGGCACGGGTCGAACGCCTGATAGCGGCGACGGAACCAGCAGTCCGGACTCAAGTAAGCCACGATTTAAGCACAAGAGGGAGACGATCCGAAATGAACTCCGACCGTAAACCAGTCGCCGTTGTAGTGGGGGCGACGTCCAAATGGCAGTCAGATGGCCGAAACACGAAACTAGCCCACGGTAGGGAACTCGACGACAGCGACATGCCGGTTGGGGTG
>JAYGDG010000086.1:0-9160 GCA_046583015.1 Pirellulaceae bacterium
GATGTTCTATCACGAGATCACCGGCGAAATCGAAGAATACGCAAGTGAAAAATATCAACACAACCACGATATTCAGCCAAGCCTGCTCTACAAGGAATTGAATCCGGGTGTTGAGAAAGAAGATCCACAGCTGACGTTCGACTTCGGCGGTGGATGATCCGCGGTAGCTGCCCTCTTTGCTAGAGGTATGGCAGGATCAGTAAGACATAGAAGACCGCCATCGCGATCTGCAGCAGGGCAAAAGGTAAGGCTGCCTTCACGAATCCGGCAAACGAGAGATGTACCTTGTGCTTGTGCATAATCGTGACCGCTACCAGCGTCGAAGCAGAACCGATGGGGGTTAAGTTGCCACCCAGGTTGGCGCCGAAAATGACGGACCACCAGAGTCCGGTCTCCTGGACCGTGGCAGTGGCAATCTGGGCATCCAGGTTCTTGAGGATGTTGGCCAGCATGGCGGCCAGCGGAATGTTGTCCGTGACGCTGCTGAAGCCAGCGGCTCCCAGCAATAACACGGTGGAGTCGACCCAGTGGGCCGGCTCCGCATCGATATGCACCAGCACGCGACGCAAGCCGATTCCAATGGTATGCAGAACCATCGCATGTTCCATCACATAAATCACGATAAACAGACCCATGAAGAAGCCGATGAGATCCCAGTCAATCGATCGATAAAAGTCGTCTGCTACGGAGCGATAGCGAATCAGCATGATGCCGGCAAAGGCGAGCGCCACGAATCCCATTTCCAGGTCACGCACGAAGGGCAGTACCGAGGTGGTGGCGATCACGATAATGAATAAGATCAGCATCGCGGTGCCGAACCAGAAGAAGCCCCAGCTTTCAATGCCATCGGTTTCGTCGAAACTTTCTACCAGTTGTTCCGCCTCCGCCTGGACGACCGGATCTCGCAAACGCCTGATGTCGAAAAAGCGAGCCCCCAGCCACAAGGTGACCAGCGTGGAGACCACCACGTAGGGACAGGCCTTGACGAAGAAGGTCATGAAACTGATGTTGGCCGCCGTGCCGACAATGATGTTGGGGACCGAGCTGATTAGCGTTAGCAGACCACCAATGTTCGTTAAAAGTCCTTCGATTAAAAGAAAGCCGAGCAGTTTGTCCCGTAACCCCAGTTTGTCGAGTGACACGACCGTTAGCGACCCGATGATGATCATCGCCGTGACGTTGTTCAAGACGGCGGAAAAGACAACGGTCATCAAACCGTAAAAGAAGAGCAGCTTGAGGGGATCTCCTCGAGATGCCTTGGTGACCTTGATGGCAATCCATGTAAACAGGCCGGAACGACTGGTGACATCCACAAATAGGCTGGAACCGAGAATGATGGCGATCACACCCCAGTCAATTCCCGGGATGTAGACCGGCATTCGTAGTCGATGTCCGTCATAGTGTAGTTGTTCTTCCGCCGATGTTTTCTCCAGTTTGAAATGCCCGGCGTCATGTTCTCCTTCGATTCCCTGGTGAGAGGTGACCTGGTGGCTGCCAACAACCACGTCGTTAAAGGGCAGAATGCCACGAATGGCACCCAGCAGCAGGCAGATGATCGCAAAGGTACCAACGATCACCGATTTCTTGGCGTGCAGCTTTTCTTCCAGCGCCAGGCAGGTAATGAGCGCTACCAGCAAGCAGGCAAAGATCGCTGTATCGATGCCAGCGACGTGCGTTTCGGCGTTTGCCAGTAAAGCCAGGTTCACGAGCGATCACTCCTTTGGTTTTTTTCAATAAGGTGGCTTAGACCAGTAGCAGGGGAAGGTGTCGCAGTTCGACAGCCAGCGGATAAGCCAGCCCATGCATCGCCAGCTGATCCTCGTCCTTGGTGTTCATGACCAGCAGATCAATGCCATGTTCCTCGATCAATCGCTGGTAATCGTTCATCCGGTGTCCCAGCACAACCACCTCTTCGATTTGCAGCATCAGCTTGGTTGCGGAGAAGGCTTCGCGACAGGAATGAACGAATTCGCGAGGCTCCTTGAGCAACTGGTTGAGTATTTGTTCCTGGGCTTTTTGCGTCTCGATTTCTGGGATCTTGCCGATCGTTGCGGCGTACCGGTCGAAGGTGCCCTTGTCTTCAACATGGGAGAGATAGAGGCATCCGGAGACGGGCGTCAGCGCCGCGGCATAGTTGACCAGTTGACTATCTCCCGCCAGGTGATTGGTGATCGCCATCACGCGCTCGATGACATCTGTTTCCTCACCAGCGGACTGTGAACTGTCAGGATGAGGCAGGATCAAGACGGGAATATGAGTCGCCTGGGCCATCACGTCAACGTAAATCCCCAAGCTGTAGGGGAAATCTGAAGCTGGACTGTGCAGGTTGCGATACATGCAGATTAAATCCGGTTTGGCATCTTCCACCTGCTGAATTAAACTCGCCACCGTGGAAAATTCGTTTCCCGTAATCAGCTGGTACGTGGGGGCTACCGTGTCGTTGAGCCCGGCCAGCAATTGCTTGAGTTGCTGGCAATGACTGGCGGCGGCTTCATCGTTCAAGTCGGTGATAACCAGCACATTCTTGAATTCGATCGGTTCGTACAAGAATTGAGGCTTGTCAGCCGCTTTGAAGACACTCTCGAATTGATCAATTTGGGTCATCGTGAAAGACTCGACTTTGGCAGGGAAAAGAAACGTGAAACCTCGCCTTGGCGAAAGGTGTGAGCAGCATATCATGCGATAGTTCGTTGAGCAATCTTCCCGGGCCGGCAATTTTGAACCACCGCTGTAAAGGCTGGCAGACAGAGGCCGCGGAATTGTTTAGAATTCGAAATCATACCAGGTGTCCGTGATACACGGGCGAGCGAATTGGTGTCGCCTGCTCGTATCACTTTTCCCCGGGAGTTGATTGCAACCGATGAATGCTGCTGATAACACGAGAGATCCTTTTGGAGCACGTGACAGTTTCGATACGGGGGATGGCCTGGTCGATTTCTATCGGCTTAGTCGTCTGGAAGACCAGGGATTGGGAGACATTTCCCGCTTGCCATACAGTATCCGGGTGCTGCTCGAAGCGGTCTTGAGGAATTGTGACGGCTATATCGTCCAGCAAGAAGATATTCGGCACCTGGCTGCCTGGAGTGCGACTGATCATGTTAACGAGGAAATTCCGTTCAAACCGGCACGGGTTGTGTTACAGGACTTTACCGGTGTGCCAGCTGTTGTCGACCTGGCTGCCATGCGCAGTGCCATGCATCGACTCGGTGGGAATCCCTCCAGCATCAATCCGCTGATCCCGGTTGACCTGGTCATTGATCATTCCGTGCAAGTTGACCAATTTGGTTCGGACGGAGCACTGCAGGCAAATGTCGAAATTGAATTTCAGCGCAACCGGGAACGCTACGAGTTTCTCCGCTGGGGACAACAGGCCTTTGATAACTTCCGAGTTATACCCCCGAATGTGGGTATCGTTCACCAGGTAAATCTCGAGTACCTGGCCCAGGGAGTTTTTATCCGTGAGGATGAAGGTGGACCGGTCGCTTTTCCCGATACACTGGTCGGGACTGACAGCCACACCACGATGGTTAACGGCCTGGGAGTGCTGGGCTGGGGGGTCGGCGGGATTGAAGCCGAGGCGGTGATGCTGGGCCAGCCACTCTACATGCTTATGCCGGAAGTGGTCGGGTTCGAATTAAGTGGAGAATTGCCCGCCGGGGCCACCGCGACCGACCTGGTGTTAACGGTTGTTGAACAACTCAGACAGGTTGGCGTGGTTGGCAAGTTCGTTGAATTCTTCGGCGAAGGTGTCGCCCGCATGAGCCTGGCGGATCGAGCGACCATTGCCAACATGGCTCCAGAATATGGAGCTACGATGGGGTTCTTCCCGGTTGACGAAGAAGTCGTTGACTACTTGCGCCGTACCGGCAGAAGCGACCAGCAGGTGCAACTGGTAGAACGTTATTACAAGGAACAAGGGCTCTTTCGCAGCGACGATGCCGAGCCACCTCAATACAGCCAGACAGTTGCCCTCGACATGGGGCAAGTGGAACCGTCGCTGGCCGGCCCCAAGCGTCCACAAGACCGGGTTGCCTTAGCCGACATGAAGTCAGCCTTTCAAGCGGTGTTGCAGACACCCGTTTCGGAACGTGGCTTTGGCCTCGATGATGCGGCCGTGGGCCGTACCGCCACCGTTGCCGACAATGGCAACTCCGTTGTTATCGGCCACGGAGCCGTGGTGATTGCTGCCATTACCAGTTGTACCAATACCAGTAATCCTTCGGTGATGCTGGCCGCCGGCTTGCTGGCCGAGAACGCCGTGAAACGAGGACTGCAGGTCCAGCCTTATGTGAAGACCAGCCTGGCACCAGGATCACGCGTTGTTAGTGACTACCTCGATAAGGCTGGCTTGACCGAGTCCCTCAAGCAACTTGGTTTTCACACGGTGGGCTATGGTTGCACCAGTTGCATTGGCAACAGCGGTCCCTTGCCTCCCGCCGTGGCGGATGCTGTGCAACAGGGGGACCTGGTCGCCTCGGCCGTGCTCAGCGGCAATCGAAATTTTGAAGGCCGGGTCAATGCCCTCGTGAAAGCAAATTATCTTGCCAGCCCGCCCCTGGTGGTCGCCTATGCCCTG
This sequence comes from Pirellulaceae bacterium, assembly GCA_046583015.1. GTDB lineage: Bacteria > Planctomycetota > Planctomycetia > Pirellulales > Pirellulaceae > JAZADA01. The sequence goes on from JAYGDG010000086.1 coordinate 4,577, forward strand.
GCCGGCCGAACCGATATCGACTTGAACAATGAGCCGCTGGGACATGACAGTGATGGCGAACCGGTCTACTTGCGAGAAATCTGGCCCGCCCGGGATCAAGTTCAGCAACTCGTGGAGACGGCCGTGCAGCCACAGATGTTCGTGGACCGTTACCAGAATGCGGTCGATTCCAATGAAACCTGGAACCAGATTGCAGTCAGCGGCGAAGATCTCTATCCCTGGGATGCCGACAGTACCTACATCCAGGAACCTCCCTTCCTGACCGAGTTGACTGTCGAAGTGTCGAGCGTGAAGCCAATACAGCAGGCGCGCGTGCTGGCCCTGCTAGGGGATTCGGTGACGACCGATCATATTTCACCCGCCGGATCCATTGCCAAGACCAGCCCCGCTGGCAGTTACCTGCAAGAACAGGGAGTGGCAGCGGCCAATTTTAACAGCTATGGGTCACGGCGCGGAAACGATCAAGTGATGCTCCGCGGTACGTTTGCCAATATCCGTATCCGTAACCAGTTGGCTCCAGGAACCGAAGGGGGAGTGACGCGACACCTCCCCAGCGACGAAGTCATGAGCATTTATGATGCGGCCATGCGGTACCGGGAAGAACAAGTGTCGCTGATCGTGCTGGCCGGCGCTGAATATGGTACGGGCAGCAGCCGAGACTGGGCTGCCAAAGGGACTCACCTGCTTGGTGTGAGAGCTGTGATTGCCACCAGTTACGAACGGATTCATCGCAGTAACCTGGTCGGAATGGGTGTCTTGCCACTGGAGATGGTCGAGGGCCAGACCTGGCAAAGCCTCGGCTTAAGCGGTGAAGAGCTTTATGATGTCCAGGGATTGGACGATCAATTACAGCCGCTTTCGGAGCTGACTGTTGCGGCTACCGCTGCTGACGGTACGGTGACCGAATTCCAGACCCGCGTGCGGATCGATACGCCGGTGGAAATGGACTACTATCGCAACGGCGGGATCCTGCAAACGGTGCTGCGCAACCTGCTGGCCCAGGAGGGCTAGGCCTGGCTCGACTTGACCTGGGACAGGTTGGAAGCGACCAGCGTGCGCTGCCACTGTAAGCCCAACATCAGGCAATTAATGCCCGAGCCAATTCCCAGCAGGGCGAGCTGGTCCGCGGTTTGAATCTGGTTTTGTTCTAAGGCAACGGCCAGGGTGATGGGCAGGGCAACTGAACCAGTATTGCCCAGCCATTGGAAAGTCGAGAAATCATCCTCGAGGTCAAGGCCCAGGGCACTGAGCATCTGCTTGCGGTGGGCACCACCCACCTGGTGACAGATCGTTTTGTTGATTTCTGCACGTGACCAACTGCTCTCGGCCAGGAAGGTTTCGAAGGCCAGAGTACCGGTAACAATTCCCTCGCGAAGCAAGGCCTCGGAGTCAGTGGTCATTAAGGGTTGCATCGATGCGTCGGCCGCTTCATCTTCGCCGCTGTGACACAAAGCGTGATGCGATGTGTTGGCAACGGCCACGGCAGACGATAATAAGTTACCCGTCCGACTGATGTCGCGATGCGTTAGCAGGACCGCACAACTTCCCGAACCAATCGTCAAACTGGCCAGGGCTGGCTTGATCTGGTTACGCGTCAAATCGGTCTGCTCGTTAAGCGTCTCAATGGTTGTTTCCACCAGGGCGCGGCTGCTCTCTGTTCCCACCACCAGGGCTGAGCGAATCTGTCCCAGCTGAATCATGTTGGCAGCTTGCAGCATGCCGTTAAGCATTCCCAGGCAGGCGTTGGAGACGTCATACAGGATGCAGTTGGAGTCCAATCCCAGGCTGTGGTGCACACGGCAGGCCGTGGCCGGTTCCAAATGGTCTCGGCAAACACTCCCATGAATCAGCAATCCAATCTCCTGCCGAGCTACCTCGGCGACTTGAATCGCCTGTTCAGCACTCTCAATACTCTTCTCGCTGGGAAGCGTACCCGGACTCCAAAATCGCCGCTCCTGAATCCCCGTGATTAACTCTAAACGACCTTCCGGTAGCTTTAATCGCTCGTAGATTGGTGCCAATCGTTGCTCAATCTCACTGCTGGAAACCACTTCGGTCGGCAGCGTGTAGGCAATCGACTCCAGGCAAACCTGGTCGTATCTCATGACACTTTTACTCGAGCTAGAGAGTCGTTTCTTGTCGATCTGGGGACAAATTCTCCCAGACCTGGGTTCTAGGGACGGTGAGTTAGTCCCAAACAGCGTAAAAACCAGCATAATCGCCCATGCAGGCAAGGTAAAGGTGGCTGAATCGGTCAGTGACAGCCTTTGTCAGCCGGTTGCCTCGTGTCACGCGATGACAAGTGCTTGCACAGCATGTAGTGGTTCAGAGGCCGACACCCCCAAAATACAGTAGAAGGGTTGTCATCCTTGTGCCGATTGGTCAAACTCATCGCCAACTTGCTTTTCCCGGCATAGTTTACTCTGGCATGGATTTACTAGGAGGGTTCTTGGGGCCGTCGCAGTCCATGCTTCGCTCCGGCGTTGTACCACGGAATGGTGCCGCTTGTGCGACAGATGACACGTTACGTGACTGAGTAAACAACTTCAGGGGTTGGCCTTTCGAGGCCGCTGGTCGTGACCAGTTCAGGTGCTCCCCGTTTGCAGTCCACCTTGATGTGAGATCTGTCTTCTCTTGTTTCACTTTCCGGACCTGCGCTAGAGGATCCTCAAGAGCCTTGTTTTGTGGTGTGCTTGTCGTGAGCACTTTGAGATGTCTGGAAGGGAAAGCTTGATGTCGAAGAAACCAGTAATTGGACTCAACGCGGATTATCGAACGTCGTTGCAGGAGAAACCGGCGTACAGTTTTGTCGCCTCAGGATATGCAGATTGCATTGCAGCAGCCGGTGGAATTCCACTAATTATTCCGCCCTTGGAAGAAGTTGAGGATGTTCGTGCAGCCTTGGATCGAGTACAGGGATTTGTCCTGGTCGGTGGACAGGATCTGGATCCGCGTCGCGATGGTTTTATGTTACACCCGACGATACGCCCCCTGGATCCGCGGCGGGAAACCTTTGATCGGCTGTTGTCCCAGGAGATTGCCGCCCGTCAAATGCCGGTCTTTGGTATTGGCGGTGGGATGCAGCTGCTCAATGTAATGGCCGGTGGCAACCTGTTCTTACATATTCCAGAAGACTGTCCCGAGGCGTTGCCGCACAAGGATCACCAGGATGCGGGGCATCGACACGGGCTGGAGGTGGTGCCCGGTACGCTCATGGAGCGTGTCTACGGTGACGGCGAAATCCGTGTCAACAGCATGCACCACATGGCGATTGACGAACTGGCTCCCGGCTTTGAAATCACCGCGCGATGTCCCGATGGCATTGTGGAGGCGATCGAAAGCAACGTGGCCAGCTGGTTTGCCCTCGGTACTCAATTCCATCCCGAGGCTGGTTCAGCCTCGGCGCTCGATCAACGTATTTTCGACGAGTTTGTCTGCGGAATTACGGAGCGGACACGCGAACTGCGGCTGGTTGCTTAGTCGACTGCCAGGGTTCGTATTGAAGAACAACCCATGGGTTGAGACGGTCCACCAAACACGGATGTATTGGTGGGCCGTCTTGTTTTGCGCGGTCTAACGCTCGCCGCTTGCCGACTGACGATAGTTGCGCCAAAGTGGATAGACGAACAGCCCAACGGCCAGCAGGCAGCAAACCAGGGCAAAGGGTTCGGTCGCCAGCGGCCACCAGCTGCCGTTACTGGCCTGCAAGCCGGCGCCCAGTTTCTTCTCGGCAATTGGTGCCAGCACAAAACCGATCACGAAGGGTGCCAGCGGGACCTTGCAGCGTTCCAACAGGAAGCCCGCTAGACCGCAAGCCAGCATGATCCAGACGTCGAACAGGCGGTTGTTCAGGGCGTACGATCCGACCACACAAAAGACCATGATGACCGGCAATAATAAGTGCCGGGGCGTGGCGGCCAGCCGGGCAATCCAGCGGACGGATGCAATCATCATGACGAACATCACGATGTTGGCAAAAAACATCGTGAAAATAATCGTGTAAACCACGGTCGGGTTGTTGTTAAACAGGACCGCTCCAGGCTGCAGGCCATGCAGCACCAGGGCCCCGAGCAAAATGGCATCGATCACGCTGCCCGGAATGCCCATGGCGACCAGTGGAATTAAAGCACCGCCAATCGTGGCGTTATTGGCCGCCTCGCTGGCGACAATTCCTTCCTCAGCCCCCTGGCCAAATTCCTCAGGTTTCTTCGAAACCCCGCGCGCTGCCGAGTAGGCGATCACGCTTCCCACGTTGGCACCGATGCCGGGCAAGATTCCTACCCAGGTGCCGATCAGCGAGGAGCGCAGCATGTTCCAGCGATGTCGCCACCAGTCACGCAGCCCCAGCAGTACGCCCCCCTGGTCCAGTTTCGACGCGTCGATCTTAATAGGTCCGCGCCCTACTTCGTGAAGAATCTGGCTAACTGCAAATAAGCCGATCAATACCGGCAGCAGCGCCAGGCCATCGTTGAGTTGCTCGATGCCAAACGTCCAGCGACTGGTTCCGGTGGCCGGGGACTCGCCGGGAACCCTGGCCAGGATTCCCAACAGACCGGCAAAGATCCCCTTGGCCAGTGACTTGCC
>JAYGDG010000093.1:0-13781 GCA_046583015.1 Pirellulaceae bacterium
TGGCTTCCAGCGCAGCAACAGTTGATTTGGCGAAACCAGTTTTCCCAGCAGCTGTGCTGTAGTGGCCGCTGGCGTCGACTCGGCAGGGACCGACGAGGAAGTCTCGGAGGGGTTGGCAGCTTCCAGTTCAGCGGCTGAACCGGGGTCGACAACGGAATCCGCTGGTTTCGCGACAACTGGCGGCACTGCTGCACCATCAGTCGCTGAAGCAGCCGGGCCGCCACTCTCCGTCGAAGCGGGAGCACCTGAGTCAGTCCCAGCATCTTCATTCTGCTGGGCAACCTCCTGGCCCGCCTCATCAAGCCAGCCAAGTTGAGACCGTACTGCCGGAAAAGCAAGCAGCATCGCGACCGCAACAACTCCCATCACACCCAGATGCCAGAGGCGAATCGACCTGGTCGGTTTCATGAAGTCGGGTACATCACTTTGGCTCGCTTCCGTGCCCATCACGACTGGCGGCGGCTGGACAACGGAACTTTTTGAGTCAGAAACCGTTTCCTGCCGACTCGGCTGTCTCCATTCTCTGTGCTCTGAATCCACTCGATAAACCCGTTGACGCACGTCGTCGGAGACAGCTGCCGGTTCCCCCAAAACGAGTGTGAGAATCTGGTGGCAGCAAGTCACTTCTGCCAGGTGAACATCCGATTCCAAACAAACCTGTTCAAAATCGGATAGCTGCTCTTCTGGTAACACGTTGTCCAAATAGTCTGCTACTGAATTCAACTCAGCTCCCACACCCTGCTCCTCTAACTCGGGAGCCGAAAGCCTCATTTTCCGCGCAGAACTGCGAACCCGGTGAACCAACTCACTGGCAAACTCGCTTTCACTAATGCGGGCCCCTAATTCCTGGGCATCAGCTGGATCCAAAACATCATCCAAATAAGCCAACATCGTGCGGAGTGTTAATCGCATCAGTCGCGTCCTTCAAACTAAAAATATGGTTGTGCTAGCACTTGACCCGGTTTTCATGACCAGGCTTCTATTAGTATTAGTGACCAGCCGCGTGGAATTTCGTACAAGAAAATATTGCTGCGGCTCGAGTAACTTTGGACAGCCACAAAATAGACGGCTTTTTTTGACCAGCAGGCAACTGCCGCAACGGTGAAAACCGGGAACATCAGGCGAAGCCTCTTTATTTTTTCCCTCACAAGCGGGCGAGACGATTGAGTCTCACGAATCAACTTGGTTCAATGCAGCTTGCCGAGTGACCCAACGCGTCGTTTGGAGGGAGCCATCCATGTCTTTGTTTGCCAATTCCGAGGCGGAGAACTTGCGGGCAGCGCAACCACTGGCAGCGCGCATGCGGCCTGCCACGCTCGACGAGTTTGTCGGGCAACAACATTTTCTCGGCCCAGGAAAATTATTACGGCGACTATTAGCCGCCGATCGGCTGGGAACTGTCATTTTTTACGGGCCACCAGGTTGCGGCAAAACAACGCTTGCCGAGTTACTGGCAAATGCCAGTCAAAGCCGTTTCTGTCGACTGAGTGCCGTCAGTAGCGGTGTAAAAGAACTACGAGAGATCTTGGAAACCGCCCGAGACGACTTGGCCGCTGAGGGATTGCGGACCCTGTTGCTTATTGATGAAATCCACCGTTTCAATCGCGCCCAACAGGATGCGCTGTTGCCGGATGTCGAAGACGGCGTCATTACACTGATCGGAGCGACCACCTCAAATCCTTTCTTTACCGTTAACAGTGCTTTGGTTAGTCGTAGCCAGGTCTTCCAATTTCACCCACTGAGCGAAGAGGACATCGGGCAGCTGTTAGATCGAGCTTTACAGGACAGGCAACGCGGCTTGGGCCAGTATGAGATCCACTTGCATGACGACGCTCGTCAATTCCTCTCGGCAGTTTGCGATGGCGATGCGCGAAAAGCCTTGTCCGCTCTAGAAGTGGGTGTCCGTTCCAATGAATCGTTTCCCCTGCAATTCACCCAGGAACTGGCCGAGGAGTCGATTCAGCGGAAAGCCGTTCAATATGATCGTGATGGAGACGATCACTATGATGCCGCCAGCGCTCTAATCAAGAGTCTCCGTGGCAGTGATCCCGATGCGGCTATGTACTGGCTGGCGCGTATGCTGGAAGGGGGTGAAGATATTCGCTTCCTGTGTCGACGACTGATCATCCTGGCCAGCGAGGATATCGGAAATGCAGATCCGCAGGCCTTGTCCCTGGCGGTCGCTGCTATGCAAGCTTGCGAATTTGTAGGACTGCCAGAATGCCAGCTCACCCTGGCCCAGACCGTGGCCTACCTGGCTTGTGCCCCCAAATCCAACGCAGCGACGATTGCCATTGGACAAGCGCGTGGGGATATTCGAGAAGGTCGCACATTACCCGTACCGGTCCACTTGCGAGATGCCCATTACTCTGGCGCCAAAGAACTAGGTCACGGCAAAGGCTATCAATACTCCCATCGATCAGAAGATGGTGTGGCCGCCCAAGATTACCTGGGCGTGGATCGAGAATACTATCACCCAGTTAACCGTGGATTTGAAGCGGAATTGCTCCGGCGACTGGAAGACATTCGAGCCAAACTGCGAACTGCACGAGAAGACGCTTCAAATGCTAGCACTCAGGAAAAACCGGCCTAGCGGGGGGCGCTCGTTTGCCGTACTATCCGCCCCACTCCAATCGGTCGCAGGGCCTGCCTGGCGATGGCCTTGCGCCTGACTTAGAGAACTCGCGTCAAGGCGATAATCGTTGCGACGATACCCAACAATCCTAACACGATCCACCACAGGGGCCGATCGGACCAGGGACTGTCCTGGTGCACAATGTACGCACCGCACAAGGGACATTGTTGAGCATCTTCATAGACATCATCGCCACACTCGGGACAAGTAACCACTTCACTTTCCGGATCATCGTCGACATCGTCATAATCATCATCTGGAAACTGAACCATGAAACGATTCCTCACCCCACTTCAAGTCACAGGATTTTAGTTTAGAGACAGGATCCCTTAATACGAACAAACTTGATTGGCTCAAGTTTCCGGTTCTACGTCAAGGAGGACGGAACGGTGCAAACTCTGAAAACTGCTTTGTTGGTTGTCTTTATGTTAATAGCCGTTTACGGCGCTTACATGATCATTAGCAAGCCACCGGCAAAACCACCGCTTGAAGTAACCCAACTCACGGCAGAAGATCTCCAAGCGCCCAACATCGGCATCGGCCAAACGGTTTCTCCGGATGAACTGGTTTTCGGTTCAGCAGCGGACGTTTCCAATGAAGCGGACAACGAAACCGATTCTGGCAATGATTTTAACCCCGAGGAACTGGAATCGTCGCTCGACATCAATATCGACGGGTTCGATGAGGATAGTTTGACAACGCCCAAGAATGAAAATCCAAGCGAACTGGATCCTGGTACTGACCCTGGCACCTCGGTGACAACTCCTGATGGCAGTGACCAGCAGCAACCTGGTCCTGGCACGGTCCCGTTCGGCGGGCAAGATGGAGCCGCCTTTGTCGACCCTGCGACCCAAGACAAGGGCACCACAGGCCAACCATCAGCAGCAGGCAATCCGCTGGATCAAACTGGCAGTCAAACACCCTTGATTGTCTCGCCGGAACAAAACCCCGCTGCTCTGATCGACGACCCCATGCCGGTGAATCCGGCTTCCGTGACTCAGAACTTTGCTTCTCCGGCTGAGCGGTCGTTTGAAAAGGCCTGGAACTCGGCCATAAAACAGTCTCAACAGCAACATTTTCGTGAAGCACTCTTAACATTATCGGTCTTTTTTAATGACCCGAATCTTAGCCAGATCACTCAGACCAAGTTGCTTCGGCAGCTCGATGCGCTAGCAGCCCATGTCATCTATTCTCGCCAACACTTACTGGAACCAGCCTTTGTCGTACGTCCTGGCGACACGATTCAATCGATCGCCAAACAATACCGCGTGCCCGCAGCTCTGCTACAAAACATCAACGGCATCAATTCCAATAGTTCGTTGTTGCCTGGAACAGAGATTAAGGTAGCACGGGGACCATTTCGAGCCAGTGTCTCCCTGGCCAAGAACGAAATGACACTCTTTCTTGGGCACCTCTATGCCGGACGTTTTCCAGTCTCGCTCGGCAACAACCCGGGTCCGCGACCAGGCAGTTACCAGGTGCAACTCAAACAACCGGGCAGACCCTTTTACGACGAAGCACAACAACTGATCCCCGTGGGTGATGTCAAGAATCCGTACGGCAATGTCTGGATTGATCTGGGCAGCAACTTGAGTATCCATGGCAGTCCCCGGACTGCTGATGGGACCAGCCAAAGCCATCGCTGCATTGGATTAAATGCCACCAATGCGCAGGATATCTACGGGATTCTGACCGAAGGGTCACAGGTCATCATCCGTCGCTAACAACAACGCTGGCGGATTCCAGTTGCCCCCCTCTGTATGCAGCTTTGCGCAAATGGTATAGAAGTCATACCAACAGCGCCAGCGCAAGACGTAACTCACCCCAGCCCGCAGTTGTTGACCGAGTGGAGATTTCTCGTGTTTGACCGAGAAGCGTTAATTGAATTGATGCGGGAAAAAAAGGCCTTGGAGTTTGGCAACTTTACCCTGGCGTCAGGAAAACAAGCCAGCTTCTATCTTGACTGTCGCAAGATCACGCTTGACTCGAAGGGAGTCAACCTGGTGGCAGCGGGCATGCTTGACAAGCTCGGTGACGATTTACCGGATGCGGTTGGTGGCATGGCCATTGGAGCCGATCCGATCACGGCAGCCGTGATCATGCTCTCCGGACAACAAAACCGGCCGCTGAAAGGATTCATCGTCCGCAAGGAAGCCAAGGCGCATGGAAAAGGACAGGCCGTGGAAGGGCCAGTTCAGCCTGGTGAGCGAGTTGTCATCCTGGAAGATGTCGTCACGACTGGCGGAAGTTCTCTGCAGGCGATTGAACAAGCCGAAGCATTTGGACTGCAAGTAGAAGGCATCATCGCCATTATCGATCGACTCGAAGGAGGCGCCCAAGCGTTCCAGCAACGTGGTTATCAACTGGAAAGCCTGCTGACCGTGCGAGATTTCGGAATTGATCCCGAGGCCGACTGAATCCTGCTTCAGCAGCAGCTTGGTAGCAGTCGATAAGAACTTCCAGATGACACTTGGAACGTTTATTTGCTAAGCTTCAGCACGTCCGTAACCCCCAGTTGACCACGGTCATACGAGTCGGCCATGGAAACCACACTGCATCGCCAGCTAAAACAACTCTACACGGATACTCGGTCCCGCCAGGAAGTCCCCCTGGACAACTACCGGATTGACGTCGTTCGTGGCGATGTGCTGGTGGAAGTTCAACTGGGCAGTATCGCTGCCATCCGCGACAAACTCCACAAACTCCTCGTCGACCATTGCGTGCTGGTGGTCAAACCGATCATCGCTCGCAAGCACCTGGTCAAGCTCAGTGGTCGTGACGGCGAAGTAGTCAGTCGCCGCCGCAGTCCTAAACGCGGAACCATCATGAACCTGTTCGACGAACTGGTCTACTGCACGGGGCTTTTCCCGCATCCGAATCTCTGCATTGATGTCCCCTTAATTGAAATGGAAGAACTTCGCTTCCCCGGACATGGTCGTCGTCGCCGGCAACGGGAAAACGACTTTCAGGTCCAAGATCAACGACTTTTGAACGTCGAAAGTATTCAACGATTTGCTACGGGCACTGACCTGCGAAAACTGATCCCAGCGACATTGCCAGCCACCTTTCATACGGGCCACCTGGCCGAAGCCATTGAGCAATCGCGAGAAACCGCTCAACAAATTGCCTATTGCTTTCGCCATATGAAGATCACCCGGCAAGTTGGCAAAGAGGGAAATGCCATCCTCTACCGGTTTAAAACAACACGCAGCAAGAAACGACCGCAGCCCTCAACGGCACTCTCCTCGCTTTCGTTGCCCAGCCTGCCCATCGGTCCAGTCGAAATGACGACCGGCAGCCCTAATTAGGCTTCTACCTTGGTTCGCGCTTCACGCAAACCGCGACTGAGAATATCGCGCAACATGGGAGAATAATCTTCGTACTTGGCACTGTCCGGACTACCGTCAGCGTATTGATAAATGGCATCCCGTGGCTTAGCGCCTAGCGAAATCAAGGTGGAACTGACCGTTCCACGCCGCTGACCGGAAATGATCATGCTGGGTCGACCGGCAGGCGCCGGCGGGCGGGCAAAAACTTTGCTGGCCACAGCCAGGAATTTGACTGGTGAATCCAGGGTCTGCAACGTCAGTAAACGATGGGCCAGTTGAACACGCTCGTCACGGGAATCATCCACGTCCTGATTGCCGATGATACTCAGCCCCTCCTGCAATTCAACCACGTCCGACTCATCGCCACCATGAACGACCCAACCACTGTCGGCATCTACACAAACAAAGTTGACACCGTCGTATCGTTTGGTGCCCAACTCATCCATGGCCAAGTGCATCGCTTCATCGGCCGACCGCGTGCGCAGCAATTCGCGACATAAAATCCCTCGTGAACGGGGAGCAATCGGGGGAATCAGCTTGCGACGATTACTGGCCGCCACCAATAACCCGTGTTGATTGACGCCCAACCACGTTCCGCCAGCTAACTGGTCGATGCCACCTAAAATCCGGGGTTTGCCCGATTGAATTGCCGGTGGACTCCCTGGACGGTCATAAAACTCCTCCCGGTTCGCGGCCACCAAGATCGGTGACTCCGGGACAAGACGATATTGTACTGCAAGTAAACACATGATATTTAACAACTTATGGAAATTTGACTGGAGCGATACCTGCGCTTTACGTGGCGAAGATGGTCGCTGTTCGAAACAGTACATCCAATCTATAGGGTGCCAACGTCATCCGACACCTTCTAACAGGGGGGTGGAAAAGATATTTCCTTGCCTAAATTACCCCTATTGGGTGGATTTACGGGGGGCAATTCCGATTAGGGGCTCTTGAGTAACGCCGCTGGAAACCTTAGTTTGCCGCTGCCACCGTCGGTTCGCCGGTCTAAGCGCTCCCCCTGCTGACCGGTCTCCAATCCTATTGACTACCATCGAGAGTAGGCGAGCGATGTCCGAATCAAGTTCTAACTCACCCATCCGCATTGCGATTCTGGGAGCTGGTGCGGTGAGTGATTACCACCATGTCCCCGCAATTGCCTTGGACCCTCGAGCGGAATTAGCAGCCGTTTGCGATGCGGATGAGCAGTTACTTGAGCAACGGCGCCAAGACTGGGGAGTTGATCTGGTCAGCACCGATTACGAGGCCATTTGTAACAGTCCGGACGTTGATGCGGTGATCATTGCGACCCCCAATTTCACGCATCATCCGATGGCAGTTGCAGCGGCCCAGGCGGGCAAACACATCATGTGTGAAAAGCCGTTGGGCTTAAATGTCGAGCAGGTTCGACAGATGTACCAGGCGGCGGAGCAAGCGGGAGTGGTCCACATGACTGCTTTCACCTATCGTTTTGCCCCTTCGATGCGTTATTTGAAACATCTGGCTGAAAGTGGCGCACTGGGAACTTTACGACATTTTCGCAGTCAGCGATTTCTTGACTGGCCGGAGACCAGTTGGGGCTGGCGACAATACCAGGATCGGGCGGGAGCAGGTGACTTGTTTGACATGACCATTCACCGCATCGACTTCGCACTCGACTTAATGGGACCCTTAGACCGCGTCTGCGGTGCGGTTGCTCAATTTGTTCCGCGTGACAAAACAGTCGAGGGAGAGACCTGTCCTCCGTCGGAGGTCGACGACTGGTCCGCATTAATTGGTCAGTTCCGCCAGGGTGGCGTTGGTGTTTGGGAGGGGACCACGTTGGCCAAGGGTTACGGGCTGGACGGCTTTGGGCACGAGTGGGCGGAGGTCAATGGATCCGAGGCATCCGCAGTATATCGGCTCCATCAACCGAACCAGATTTGGCTGGGCAAAACAGGTGAGGACCTGGCAGCAGTCGATGTTCCGGAAGCCTTCCTGAAGCCAGCCGGGAGTCCTCGAGATCCTGCGGCGGGTGAACCAGCGACTGTCTTTCGTTATGACCTGGTTTGGGAATTCGTTTCGGCCATTGTCGAGGGCCGGGCAGCGGTACCAAGCTTTTATGACGGCTTACAGGCTCAAATCGTAGCCGCTGCCGTCCTGCAAAGCGAGCAAGCCGGTGAGTGGATTTCGATTGAAGAGGAACCACGTTAAGAAGTTCCCAAGCGCCTGCTATAGAACCAGGGCTCGTTCTGCGATATACAAAGATATTGCACTCTCTCTCAACCAACAACTGAGCACCCCAAGAGAATGGCTTCACGACTGGACAATCAAAACAAACAAGCCGGCGAGTCCTCCAACTCACCGCACGAGACATCAGCGCCCCAGGCTGGCCCAGCGAGTCGGACCAAGCCTGAGCCACGCATTCAGTCCTTGACAGGGGTTCAGATTCTTGCCGTGGGAGCATGTGCTCCGCCGCTGGTAGTTCGCAACGAAGACCTGGCTGAACTGGGTTACGATGCAGACTGGATCCTGCAACGAACGGGTATCCGGGAGCGCCGGCGGGCAGCGCCCGAACAGGCTACCAGTGACGTGGCCCTGGAAGCAGCGCGCAATTGTTTACAGCAGGCAGATTTGGCTGCTGATCAGTTGGATTTTATCCTGGTTGCCACGATGACTCCCGACCATCTGACACCCTCGACTGCTTGTGTTGTCCAACAAGGCTTGGGGGCCCACTGCCCCGCCATGGACGTGAACGCTGCCTGTGCAGGGTTCATGTACGGTTTAATCACCGGAATGCACTACATTCACAGCGGTACGTTCCAGCGCGTCCTGGTGGTGGGTGCGGATCTGCTCTCGCGGGTAGTCAGCCCGAAAGACAAGAAAACGTATCCGTTGTTTGGCGACGGAGCAGGTGCTGTATTGCTCGGTGCCAACGAACAAAATCCAGGATTGCTGGCCTTCACCCTCGGTGCAGACGGGAGCGGGGCAGAATTGTTGTGGGTCCCGGGAGGCGGATCACGCGAACCGATCACGGATTCGATGGTTGCCGCGGAGCGGCAGTACCTGCAGATGGATGGTCGGGCAGTCTTTAAATGGGCTGTCCGAACACTGATCGACTCGGTCACTGCCGTCCTGCAGCATGCCAACATTGACAAGAATGACCTGGACCTGATCCTCTTTCACCAGGCAAATATGCGAATCATCGATGCTGCCAGTGATCACCTGGAGTTAGATCGGGAGCGCGTATTCATCAACTTGGACCGCTACGGTAACACCTCCGCAGCCAGTATCCCCCTGGCACTGGACGAAGCCTTCCAGCAGGGTCGCATCAAACGAGGTGACAAGATTCTCATGAGTGGCTTTGGGGCAGGATTGGCTTGGGGCTCAGCCATCTTGCAATGGTAGTCTTGTTCCCATTTTGAATCCTGTAACTGCGAGCAAAACCGATGAATCAGGTCATCCGCCTGCCAGAACGTCAAGACGTCAAGATTGAAGATACCTGGAACTTGGACAGTCTTTTTGTGGACGAATCAAGTTGGGAAGAGTCTTTTTCTCAGTTTGAGCAACAACTCGAGGGTTACCAGCAGTACCAGGGCAAGCTGGCTGACAGTGCCGAGACCTTGGCTGCCTGTCTGCAATTTGACTCGCAACTGGAACGCCACGGTGAGCGACTGGGAATTTATGCCTTCCTCTTAACGACTCAAAACCAGGCGGACAGTCACTTCCAGGGAATGCAGGCACGTTTTCAGAACCTGGCTACGCGCGCCGGGCAGGCCGGCAGTTTCATTCGTCCGGAGATTATGACCATTGACTCGGCACGGATGGATGAATTCCTGCAGGCTGAGGTTCTCGAACCATTCCGGCTGGCCCTAGAACGGATGATCCGATACCGACCGCACACGCTAGGGCACGGGGAAGAAAAGCTGCTGGCGATGCAAGGCGAGATGTCCCAGACCGCGGCCAAGGCATTTCGACAATTGCACGATGCTGACCTGAAGTTTGGGCTGGTCGAGAACGAACAGGGCGAGCAGGTGGAGTTAAGTAACACGACGTTTTCTCAATTCTTGATTTCTCCTCAGCGTGCCGTCCGAAAGACCGCCTTTCATCAGTATTACGAGCAGTTTGCAAACCATGAGAATACCTTTGCAGCCACGCTCAGTGGCTCCATTCTCAAGGACGTCTACTATGCTCAAGCGCGCGGTTATGATAGCGCGCTGACTGCCGCTCTCTTTCCCGACAACATGCCACAAACGGTCTATGACAGCTTGATTACCTCGGTCCGATCAAACTTGCCAGCCCTCCATCGCTACTACGAAGTACGACGTCGCAAGATGAAACTTGATGACATCCATCATTACGACACGTACGTTCCCATCTTGAGTGACCTGGCAACCCATCGCAGTTGGGACCAGGCCGTCGAAGTGGTGATCGAGTCGCTGCAACCACTCGGCTCGGATTACAGCGAGGCCTTGCAGGAGGGATTGCTGGGACGCTGGTGTGATCGTTATCCCAACCAGGGAAAACAGAGTGGCGCTTTTAGCTGTGGTTCCTTTGATGGGGATCCGTACATCCTGATGAATTACCAGCCGGAAGTACTCAACGATGTCTTCACCTTGACCCATGAAGCGGGTCATTCCATGCACTCCTATTTATCATCAAGCCATCAGCCCTTCGAGTACTACGATTACACCATTTTTGTGGCGGAGGTTGCCAGCACCTTCAACGAACAGCTGTTAACGGCCCACATGATGGAACAGGCGGAGAATGATGAGTACCGCGCTTACCTGATTAATCGCGAATTGGACGCCATCCGTGGAACTATCCTGCGCCAGACCATGTTTGCGGAATTTGAGAAGACCACGCACGAGATGGCCCAGGCAGGCCAGCCCTTGACGGTGCAGGATTTCAAAGATGTCTACTTCCAGTTGCTGAAAGACTATTTTGGACCTGATTTTTCGCTGGACGACGAGTTGGCACTGGAATGCTTCCGCATCCCGCATTTTTATCGTGCCTTCTATGTCTACAAGTATGCAACCGGTTTGTCCGCAGCGATTGCTTTGAGTCAGCGTGTCTTAAACGGTGGCGCAGACGAGTTGGCTGAGTATCTCAGTTTCCTGCAAGGCGGCTGCTCAGAAGATCCGCTTGACCTGTTGCGAAATGCGGGTGTCGATATGGAGCAACCCCAGGCAGTCGATACGGCATTAGCTCATTTTGGGCAACTGGTCGACCAGCTTGATGACCTGCTCTGACCGTCAAGTCGGCAGCCCTCAGGACTTCTTTAAGGTTGAAATCCAAAGAAATGGCGTATTCGCTTCGTCGACACGAACTTCGCAGTAGAGTCGTGCCTGCGAAAGCACTCGATCCAGGATCTTCTTGTAGTACGTGCGGCCGGCGGGCACGTTGACCTTAACCGTATCCAGATCGATACGGTCTCGGGCCATCGCGTTGTAATCGAATACAAAAGGCGCTTTGATCCGTGGAGCAATCGCCGTCAGAGCTTCAGAGAGTGCGACATCTTCAATTTCCACCTCCAGGTTCTTGAACAGCGCGGGCAGAATAGCACCGGGGTTCTTTTGCGGTGGCCAGCCAATGGGCCAGGATTCCTTAACTTGATCAGAGCCAACAATCGACAGACGCACCATCTCGCCAGTTGGTTTTTCCGGTACCAGGACCAGTCCCAACGGTCGCAGGACGATGGCCAGTGCCGTACCGCAACTAAGACCCTTCAGTTCATCGGCAACTTTCTCCTGGCTTACCAGGGCAGTCCGGGCCGCCGGACCAAGGGCGACTTGCAGTTGCAAGCCACGAGAAATACGAGTGACGGCGTCCGAGTTCTTTAAGCCCCGGGTACTGAAATTGATTTTTCCCGTGAGCGCTTCGTGGACCTGTAAGATCTGCTTCTTGGTCAGTCCAAAAACACCGGTCTGTGCTGTCACGCCTTCCATTCCGTCCGCTTTGAGCTTTTCGACCCATTTAGTGATTGCCGCCCGTTCACCGTAACGAAATTCAACGCCCGGTAAACGGAGTGTATTGCGAGCCGTTAGAAGTCCGATCACGACGTAATTCGGTGATTGCTCCGTACCCCGGTTCTTGATCTCAATTTTGACTCCCGCCCGCTGACTGCGCAAACGGATATTGGTCAGTTTGCAATCCTTGAGCACCATCAGCCATTTACGCTCCCCGCCAAGGGGGAAACCGGCTTCGGTGGACAATTCCAGGGAGACCAGCGGTGCTGCCCAGGCGATGGCCGACGGCACCAGGAAGGAGCACATTACCAGCGCGCAAAGCAGTTTTTTCGGGCGTGGCATACCAAGCCATCCTTTCTCACAAACCGGGCTCCGAGACACCCCGGGTCGATTCGTTCACTGTTAGAAGTATAGCAGTAGCATTGAAATAACGAAGGTTTTACCCAAACGTCAAGACCAACGTAACCAGAATGCATCTACCCAGCCGATCATCTTCGGCGGAACGCTGCCCGGAAGCTGTAATTCGCCCTGACCACTTAATCGGGAGTTGCGGATTCGTTGTCAGAAGGTGAGAATAACAACTCTTTCAGACGGATCTGACGGTCGGTGCCCATGTTCAGGGATTGACCACTTGGTGACGGGCAAACCCCAGTTCATTCGTCCTGCGCAGCTGTCGAAACCGTTGCTCGCCTGACTTCCGCAGGGCTTAGTTTTAAGTGAAGTGAAGGAGACTATTATGGCACGACCGGTTACCTTGTTTACCGGCCAGTGGGCCGATCTGAAAATTGAAGACATGGCACGAATGACCAGCGAGTTTGGTTACGATGGTATCGAACTGGCTTGCTGGGGCGACCATTTTGAGGTCGATAAAGCGCTGGCAGACGACGACTATTGCACTGCCAAACGCGAACTGCTGGAGAGCCATGAGCTGCAGTGTTATGCCATCAGTGCTCACCTGGTAGGACAAGCCGTCCTGGACAACATCGACCAGCGGCACAAAGAGATCATTCCTCCCTACGTATGGGGTGACGGGGATCCGGCAGGCGTCAACGAACGAGCTATCGAGGAAATGAAAGACACGGCTCGTGCCGCGCAAAAATTTGGCGTCGAAGTTGTCAATGGTTTTACCGGGTCCAGCATCTGGCATTTGAATTACTCGTTTCCTCCCGTTTCGCCACAAATGATTGATGATGGATTTGCACTGCTGGCCGAGCGATTCAATCCCATCCTCGACGTTTTCGGCGAATGTGGTGTCCGGTTTGCCCTCGAAGTTCACCCCACGGAGATCGCTTTCGATATTTACACCGCTCAGCGGACCCTGGAAGCACTCGACAACCGGGAAGAATTCGGTTTCAACTTTGACCCCAGTCACTTGCACTGGCAAGGTGTTGATCCCGTCGAGTTTATTCGGGCGTTTCCCGATCGGATCTACCATGTCCACATCAAGGACGCGATCACGACACTCGATGGACGCACTGGCATCCTGGCCAGCCACCTGAACTTTGGTGATCCCCGGCGTGGTTGGGATTTCCGCAGCCCGGGACGTGGCGCTGTGAATTTCGAAGAAATCATTCGCGCCCTGAACGATATTGATTACCAGGGTCCGTTGTCCATCGAATGGGAAGACTCGGGGATGGACCGTGAATTTGGTGCCCAGGAAGCCTGTGCCTTCACCCGCGGAATCGACTTTGACCCCAGCGGGCTGGCCTTCGATGCCGCCTTTGCTGACGACTAACAGGGTTCAAGCAACGAACAATACCCGGTGTTTCTCTCCAGAAACACCGGGTTCTTTCGTCTCTCCAGGGGCTCTCAAAATCGATCCCTGCCCGGATAGACTGGCAATGTTAGAATAACACGTGCTTCATGTCT
>JAYGDG010000107.1:0-12964 GCA_046583015.1 Pirellulaceae bacterium
ATCGGAAATTTGACCTCGAAGCCTGGATGCCTGGTCGTGGGGACGAAGGGGAATGGGGTGAAGTGACAAGCACTTCCAATTGTACAGATTACCAGGCACGACGATTGAACATCCGTTACAAAACTCGTGGCGAAAAAGGAACTCACTTTGTCCATACGCTTAATGGAACCGCTATTGCAACCAGTCGTGCGCTGATTGCCATCATGGAGAATTACCAGCAAGGCGACGGTACGATTGTTGTGCCGGAAGTGCTGCGGCCCTGGGTTGGCAAAGATGTGATTGGTTGAGCCCGCCAGCCCAAGAGAGGTTACAGCGATTGGACGATTGCGGACGCGTGCTGGCAGAGTTGCTCGGCGGCAGCCTGGTCCGATGCTTCAGCAATCAAGCGGACTAGCGGTTCCGTATTACTGGCCCGGATCAACAGCCACTGGTCTGGCCAGTCGAGGCGCAGCCCATCGAGGCGGCTGCTGGTAGCAGCTGCGAATTGACCTTCCAACGCGGCAAAGGCAGCGGGCAGCTGCTCACTGGCAACCGTGATCTGTGTCTTGTGAATCGAGTAGCAGGGCAGGCGATCGGCTAAGGAGCGGACACTCTGGTCTTCCGCTGCCATGGCATCTAGCACAAGTGCCATGCCAACAAAACTGTCTCGCACGTATCCCACCCCTGGGTCGATGGGGCCGCCGTTTCCTTCGCCGCCAAAACAGGCTTCGGTTGCCATCATCGCATCGACCACGTTGGCTTCGCCAACTGCGGAACGATGAAATGCAACACCATACTTGTTGCTCAGGTCTTCGATCATCCGGCTGGTTGCACAATTGGTCACAATCGCACCGCTTCGTTGTTGCAGAACATGATCGACGCACAATGCCATCGTGTATTCTTCACCGAGGTACTTTCCACTGGCATCGATAATGGCCAGCCGGTCGGCGTCGGGATCCTGGCAAAAGCCGATCACCACATCCTGTTCAGCAACCTGCTGACAGATACTGGTCAGATTGTCGGCAGTTGGCTCGGGTGCATGTTGGAACTTACCATTTGCTTCTTCGCCCAGCAGGATCGGCTGGCAGCCGAGGGTTTCCAGCAGGCGTCTGCCCAGCAGACCACCGGCGCCATGGTTGGCATCGAGTAAGACACGATAGTTGCGCGAGCGGATTCGGTCGACATCAACCGTCGCTAGGACCAGGTTTAAGTGGTCACTGATCGTATCCTCAGAGACCGTGACAGTGCCCGGGTTGTCCCCACTAAGACTTGGCTCGGCCGCCTGCTGGTAGATCTCTCGTACTTGCTCGCCACGCTGGGCAGTTAGCAGGCGTCCGGTCTGGTCAAAGAGTTTTAGTCCATTGTATTGAATCGGATTGTGGCTGGCTGAAATCTGGATGCCGCCAGCCGCCTGAAGTTCGCGAATCAGCACGCCGGTGGTCGGGGTGGCGGCAATCCCGCCGTCGATGACGTTTCGCCCGCTGCTGGCAAGCGTCCGGCAAACATCCTCTGCTAACTCGACACCATTGGCCCGTCCGTCCCGGGTGACTATCAGTGGGCCAGCTTCCAGAACTGCCGAGACGGCCAACGTGAACCGCTCGACCGTCTCGCTGGTGAGGTTCTTACCCACCACGCCACGTATGCCACTGACACTCACGATCAGTTTTGACATGGGGATTTGCTCCTGCTATTGATGCGCGACGAGGGCGTCATCTGAGCGGTTTCAGGGACCGGTCGACGTGGGTACGGAAGCCATCGAGTTTCATCGTGCCATCGTTCCAGATGTCGAGAATGGAGTAGGCATTCTGATCTGGCCCTGAACCGGTAACCATGGCATTAAGCGTAATGTAATGAATTTTCTTGATGGCCTTGTAATCGTTGATGTGATTATGTCCCTGAAAGACTGCCAGCACCTGGCCCGCTTGCTCCAGGATCTGTCGTGCTTGAGCAGCCTTGCGGATGCCGTAAGGCTGCTGAGTATCAAGTCGTTGATGCACAAAAACAATCGTTGGACGGGCTGCTTTTTTTAGATCGGCCTGGAGCCATTGCAATTCGTGATCAGGCAGGTTGGCATCGGTCCAGTCGTAGTTCTTTCGACCGTAGGGCTTACCGTCGGAGCGAAAACACGCATCAAGGATCACGAAGTGAAGGTCTTTTTGGTTGAACGAATAAAAACTTCGCTTTGCTCCACTGTTGGCCAGGAACTCTTCCTTGGTGAGCGTGTAGACACAATGATTTCCCAGCACGTAATGGCGCGGGCAGGTAAGTCGGGAAAACTCACGTTCGATCGTCTTGAGATTCTTGACTTCTCCTTCCACCGTGGGCGCCGCATCAATGAAGTCACCCAGTTCGATTGCCTGGTCGATCTTCAGTTCACCAAAGCGGGAGATGGCTTCGCGAATCTTGGTGAGTGATTCTCGATAGTGACGGTCACCTGCCGGAGCCAGGTCGGCATAGTGGAGGTCGGTCAATAAGCCCAGTCGGATGTCTGCTGGAGCTTGGGTTCGCTCGGCTGCCGCAGCCAGATCGAAGCAGTTGGTGGTGGCTGCGGTGGCTAGCAGCAGGGAACCGTTTTGTAGCAGGGTTCGTCGCGAGAGCAGCTGGCTGGTGGCTGGCAAGTTGCTGGGCATGGTCTTGAGTAACTTTCGTTGGAAAGATCCATAAGGGGGCGTTCGCGGGCGCTTGAACTCTCCGCATTGGCTGAAATTCAGGTCTTGATTATAGCTACTTGGCTCCCAGTCGACAGGCAGTTTTTCCAGCTAGTGATTTTGCCGGGGATGTTCCTGCTGGTCGCTTTGGTCTAGGGACAACGGGCTCATTTGTCTACAATTCGCGGCTCTTTGGGAGAGAGTTTCCTGATGTTCGTGAGGAAAGGCGTAAAGTGACAGTTCTCCGATTCACGAATTCTTCGTCTTGCCGGTGGCTGCCTGTTTTGCTGGTTAGCGCGTTAGCCACCCTGGGAGTGCAATCGCTATTGATGGCAGCACGGCCCCAGGTTAGCTCGCCAGAGATGCTGGAGGATGCCGAGCTAACGGATGTGACGTTTGTTGATCCAGATCGCGGCTGGGCCGTTGGTGACCGTGGTGTGATCTGGCAAACTGTGGATGGCGGTCGCCACTGGACTCTGCATGCGAGTCGGGTGGACTGTCGCCTGGAATCGGTCCAATTTATTGACGGGCAATACGGTTGGATTGCCGGTGGCCGTACAGGTCCCTACTCGCAGCAGTCAGAAGGAGTGTTGTTGTACACTGCCGACGGTGGGCGTCGTTGGACCAGGATTCCGATCCCGACGTTGCCAGCACTGCGGGAGATCCGTTTTTTCGATCGACGACATGGCTGGGCGGTAGGAGCCAGTTCCGGCATGTATCCAGCTGGCATTTTCCGGACTCGAGATGGCGGACGTACCTGGTCGCCCGTTCCATCCGGGCGCGTTGCCGGATGGCAAACGGGTGATTTTCACGATCATCAAGAGGGTGTTGTGGCGGGCAGTCGAGGTCAGGTCAGTTGGGTCACAGCAAATCAGCTCAAACCAACAGCAAATCCTCCCTGGGGGAAGCGGGTGCTACGATCGTTGCGGCTTGCCAGTCCTACCGATGGCTGGCTGATTGGTGACCAGGGATTAGTACTCGTCTCTCGTGATGGGGGACTTCACTGGCAGAAGCCAGCAGGGGCGTTGCCTCGCCCTGTTGAAGAACAGTTTGATTTTCGTGCCCTGGCTCTGGCCGGCAAACACTGCTGGATTGCCGGGGCACCTGGCTCGCGGGTTCTGCATAGCGAGGATGGCGGAAAGACATGGGACGTGTTTTCCACGCCACAGTCTCTACCAGTAGAGGCCCTTACTTTCCTGGACAGCCAGCGTGGCTGGGCCGTCGGCGCCTTGGGGACCATTATGGCAACCCGTGATGGAGGTAAGACCTGGCGCGTGCAACGTCGGGGTGGGGAACGGGTAGCCATCCTGGGTATCTATAGCCAGAGCAAACAGGTTCCCTGGGAGTCCTTCGCCAGGTTTGCTGGAAACCAGGGGTATCTGAGTGTTGTCCATGTGCTGGACCAGGCTGAGGCTGTTATGGGGCGGGCAGCAGTTCAAGACCAGGAGCAGCGGCTGGCCGAAGCAGTCACGTCGATTGGCGGCTCGAGCAGCGGTCTGGTCGGTTTTTTTACCTTTCCTCACCCGGAATTGAAATTGACTGCCCAGCAGATCGCCAGGCAATGGGACCGCAGTTCAGAACGACCTTCCTGGCAGATACTTGAAGAGCAATTAGTGCGGCGTATTCGTCAATGGAGGCCTGAGGTGGTGCTGACCGAAGCAGCCAGTACAGGGGGAGAGCAGCCGGCGGCTCAGTTGACGCACCAGCTGGTTTTGCGAGCGGTGGAACTGGCAGCTGACCGCACCATTTTTCCCGAGCAGATCAGTGTGGCCGGGTTGCAACCATGGTCGGTGAAGAAGGTGGTGAGTACGCTTCCAGCAGGGGTTCGCGGGTCGGTCAATGTGCCGCATGACCAGCTGGCAACTAGGTTGGGTTTATCCTTGTCTGATTGTGCGTTTGTGGCCCGCGGGTTGATATCCGATCGTTATCAGCAGACTGCCACGTCCCAGGGTTTTCGTTTCTCGATAAATCGGTTGCCTCAGGAATTGGGAACAACGGGGGTCATGAGCGGGATTCGATTGACGCCTGGAGGAACGGCTCGCCGATTACTGACGGCCGCACAGGTAACTAATTTGGAACGCTTGACCCACTTAGCTCAGAAACGGCGAAAGGTGGCTCAACTGTTGTCGCACGAGGCGTCGCCCCTCGAGCGATCGGGCAGTTGGCTGGCACAAATCCAGGACCTGACGCGCGGCCTGGAAACGCAGCAGATCGCGGAGGTCTTGTATCAGCTCGGACATCAGTACCATGAATCCGGCCAGCCACAATTAGCGGTTGAGGTTTTTCGTCGCCTGGTACGAGACTGCCCTGGCCACGACCTGACGCCGGCAGCCTACCTTTACCTGATTCAATGTTACGCTAGTGGTGAAGTTGCCTGGCAGCAGCGTGTGCAGCACCAACCGGTAGTTCGGCAGGGACAAAGCCGTTCTGCAGCAGACCAAAAGAAAGAACTGCTGAAACAACAGGACCGGGCAGCGGCCGGGGACAAGAATCCAGCGACTCCAGGGCAGCCAGGGATTGTGAACCGATCACCGGAGTCACCTGCTGATATTGTTTCGCTCGGCAGAGATTCGGCCCAGCAGGACAACTGGCTTGCTCAGGCGATTGATGTTGGTAAACAGCTGCAACGATTGTATCCGCAGATCTATAGTGAACCGACGGTGCGATTTCCCCTTGCGACGACGGCTCGCAAACGGGGACTAACGCGGGATGCAGATCGTCTCTATCACTTGCTAATGACCCAGGCAGCGGATCAAAACTGGGGGATATGTGCACAAACAGAAGTATGGCTAACCCATCGTCGCAACGTGCCGCCAAAACCGACGGTCATCTGTCCGCAGGCCACTGAAAAACCGTTCCTCGATGGTCGCCTGGACGATACCTGCTGGCAAGCTGCCCGGCCGGCGAGATTGGTGACGGATGTAGCTGATGACAATCCCTGGCCCGCCGAGGTGATGTTCTCTGGGGACGACCAGTTCCTGTACCTGGCTGTCCGCTGTCGCAAAGCTGCTGCGGCGACTTATAGGCAAGTGGTTCAGCCGCGATCTCGGGATGCTGATTTGTCCCGGCATGATCGTGTTGATGTGTGGCTTGACATCGATCGTGACTACCAGACCTATTACCGCTTGACCGTCGATTACCGTGGTGGCACGGCTGAGGCTTGTTGGGGTGACCGGTCCTGGAATCCAGACTGGTTTGTGGCGACTGCGGAAGATGAACAGTACTGGATCGTGGAAGCGGCAATTGCCTGGAACCAGTTGGCTGGGAATCGACCGGGTCCTCAGGATGCCTGGGCGGTGGCTGTTCAACGAGTCATTCCCGGCGTAGGATTTCAGTCTTGGACGCAACCGGCAAGTGTTGCGGCCCCCGGCGAACGTTGTGGCTTGCTACTGTTTCGCTGACGGTGCAAACATCTTGCCGGACTGCTGGGACCGCTGAGCCTGTTGATCTCGGGGTCCGTATGTCACGAGGCACGTCTGGACTGAGTTGCCTGCCATGGCTTACTTGATTGGCACCGATGAAGCGGGGTACGGCCCATTCCTGGGACCGTTAATCATTGCTACGTCGGTTTGGCGAGTTCCCGATCTGGAAATTGACCTGGCAGAGCGATTTCAAGAGGGCGCGGTCGGCGCCGATTCCGATGCCTTGAAACTGCCAGTTGTGATCGATGACTCGAAACGTGTTTACCAGCGGCATCGTGGCCTCGGCTCGTTGGAACATACCGTCTTGCCAGCGCTGGCAACTACCTTGCCGGCCGGACAGCAGCCGACTGGCTGGAGAGGTTTTTGGGAACAGCTTGCGCCGGGAAGTGAAATTGCGCTGGATCAATTGCCCTGGTATCGAAATTATGACCTGCCGATTCCGACCGGACTGGCGGCAGAAGTGGTGCAGAGCGTGACAGACCGATTGCGATCGTTTTGGGCCCATGTTGATGTGCAGTTATTGCAGTTGCAGGCAGTCGCTCTGTTTCCCCAACAATTCAACGATCAGTCAGAACAACTGGGTGGTAAAGGTGGCCTGTTAACCCACCATACGCTCGACCTGGTTCGTCGGCAGCTGGCGCCGTTAGAGGAAGGGCCGGTCTTGATCCAGTGTGATAAACACGGCGGTCGTAACCACTATGCTCCGGCTCTCCAGCACGCTTTTCCGGAATTCTTGATGGAGGTTCGTAAAGAGGGACGTGCCGAAAGTGTTTACCGCTGGGGCTCGGAGCCTCGTCGCAGGGAGATCCGCTTTACGGCCAAAGGAGATGCCTTTGTTCCTGCTGCGCTGGCGTCGATGGTAGCCAAGTATCTGCGAGAACTGGCGATGCAGGCATTCAACGCCTATTGGTGCGAGCGACTTCCTGACCTGCAGCCGACCGCTGGCTACCCTGCAGATGCTCGTCGGTTCAAGGAAGAGATTGCCCAGTTGCAGGCAGCGGAAAACATACCCGACAGTACGTTGTGGCGGAACCGGTAAGTTGCCTTGGGACCAGTAACTCTTGGTTGCTCAAAACGGGTGGCTCCGGCTTGTCGATAGAATCCCCAGTCCATAGACTGGCAGCAGGGAATCATTGTTCGTTTCTTGGGGATTTACCACGATGGCTGAGTCTGCTTCACAACCGTTGGATGCTGACGCTTATCGGGATGACTTCCCAATTCTTTCTCGATTGGTTCAGGATGAGCAGCCGCTGGTTTATTTGGACAGTGCCGCGAC
The DNA here is from genome assembly GCA_046583015.1 of Pirellulaceae bacterium. Taxonomy (GTDB): domain Bacteria; phylum Planctomycetota; class Planctomycetia; order Pirellulales; family Pirellulaceae; genus JAZADA01. Next base: position 7,326 of record JAYGDG010000107.1, read on the forward strand.
CACGCAATCTCCACGTCAGGTAGTTGAGCAGTGGGAGGTTGTCTACCAGCAGGTTTATTCCAATGTTCATCGTGGAGCGCACTGGCTTAGTGAAGAAAGTACGGAACGCTACGAGTTGACTCGAGAATCTGTGCGGAAATTTATCAACGCCAACTCGACGCATGAAATTGTCTTCACCTCGGGGACCACGGCTGCGATCAACCTGGTCGCTCGGAGTTGGGGAGATGCGGAGATCAAGGCGGGAGATGAACTGCTCGTTACCCAGATGGAACATCATTCGAATTTGGTTCCCTGGCAGCAACTGGCAGAACGTAGTGGTGCTCAGCTAAAATTTGTTCCCGTCACGGATGAAGGGCAGCTGGACTTAGCAGCACTGGACCTGTTGTTAAGTGAGCGGACGCGATTAGTGGCAGTCACGCACGTTTCGAACGTGTTGGGAACGATCAACCCGGTTAAAGAGATTGTTGCCCGGGCCAAGGCTGTGGATGCGTGTGTTTTACTTGACGCGGCTCAAAGTGTTCCCCACCAGCCGGTTGATGTGCAGGCCCTGGGGGTCGACTTCTTGGCTTTCAGTGGACATAAAATGTGCGGCCCGTCTGGGGTGGGTGTGTTGTATGGCCGGGAGCAGTTGTTGGACAAGATGCCACCATTTCTTGGTGGTGGCAGTATGATTCACAGTGTCACGGAAGAGGGTTTTGAAGCGGCTCACTTACCGGCGAAATTTGAAGCGGGCACACCACCGATCGTACCCGTGATCGTGCTCAAGTCGGCGATTGATTATCTGACGAAGATTGGGCTGGAGCGGATTCAGCAGCACGAAGCCGCCTTGCTGAGCCATGCTCACCAGTTACTCGCCGGCGTCGATGGTTTGCAGATACTGGGACCTGCTCCTGAGCGAAAGGGTGGTATTGTCAGCTTTGTCATCGAGGGGATGAACCCTGGAGATCTATCGGTCTTGTTGGATCAACAAGGAATGGCGATTCGAGCTGGCCACCATTGTGCGATGCCGTTGCACAAGAGGCTGGGGATTGCGTCTAGTTGTCGAGCCAGTTTTTACTTCTATAACACGCTTGCCGAGATCGAGCGTTTCGTGGAGACACTGGAAAAGACCAGGCAGACCTTTGGTTAAGGATCGGCAGGACCGCTTGCTAGTTCTGAGCTTGACTCTGGCGAGCAGCGAATTCCTTGACGACTTCGCGCTGCGCAAGTCCGCGATTGACATGAGGTCGCTGTGAAACCAGGTGGGCTTGGGCCGCCTCGGGGGTCATTTGACGATTGGCTACCAGCCAGCAGAGAACGACCGTGGCACTACGACCGCGTCCTGCTTTGCAATGGACGTAGACTTTCTTGCCGGTAGCGATCTGTTCGTCCATGAATTGAACAGCCTGTTCCACGTCCGCCAGGCTAGGGGGAGTGAAGTCGACAGTCGGAATACGCAACTGTTCGATACCAGCCTCTTGATAAGCTGCCTGGGGCCCGGCATATTCTTCACACGTATTGACCACTGCTCCCACTCCCAGTGCCTGCAGGCGACTAGCATCGCGAGCGAATGGAAAGGCTCCCAGGATGACGTGATCGTCAACAGCATCCCACCAATGGCGCAGTCCTAGCAGCCGCCCGAGCAGCATGTTCCACAGTAGGGTCGGTACGAATAGCAGACGCGCGACGAATCGTTTCATGGTGGAAGATAACGGGTCCGCCAAATCCTCTCGTGTGGCACGACAGGCAGGCTGATCTGTTCTCCGCAGCGGAGGATTCTAAGGGTCACAGTAATGATGTTCGATTGTTAACGACGTCAAATAGATCGGTTTCAGGTAGATGAATCAATGGCGCTTCGGCTAAGATGACACGGACGACAGGATTCCTTTCTCGTGGACCGGATGGTTGCATGCTCAGAGAAACTCCCACAACTTGGTCTGTCAACGATGCTCGCGATCTGTACCAGGTCGATCGCTGGGGTAAGGGATTTTTTTCTGTTCATCGCAATGGCCATTTGCTGGTTCATCCGGATCGCCATCCGCAACGGGCTGTCGATCTGAAACAACTGGTGGATCGTCTGCAAAAGCAGGGGCTTAAGACACCCGTATTGCTGCGATTCAATGGCATCCTGGAAGACCGAATTCGCGAATTGCATCAGGTTTTCAGCAGGGCGGTCAAGGAACACGATTACCAGGGAAAATACCTGGCCGTTTATCCGGTCAAGGTAAATCAGCAGCGACAGGTGGTGGAGCAGGTTGTTGAGTTTGGACAGCAGTTTGGTTTTGGGCTGGAAGCGGGCAGTAAGCCGGAATTGATGGCTGTGCTGGCACAATTAGATGGCGAGACACCGGTTATTTGCAATGGATTTAAAGATACCCAGTTCATTGAACTAGTTATGTTGGCCCAAGAAATGGGGCAGCCGGTGATTCCGATCGTGGAGCAGTATGGAGAATTACTCCTCTTGTACGAGTGTTCACAGAGGATGGGAGTCAGGCCAGAGTTTGGTTTTCGCGTGAAGCTGGCTGCTGCCGGTTCCGGACGCTGGCAGGCATCGGGTGGCTATGGCTCTAAATTTGGCCTTACCATTGATGAGGTGTTGCGCGCGTTTGATCAATTGCAGCAATGGGAGATGACCGATTGTCTCCGGCTCCTGCATTTTCACCTGGGCAGTCAGGTCACTAACGTAGTTAGCATCAAAACGGCTTTGACGGAGATTTCCCGCGTCTATGTGGATCTGGTTAAGCAAGGTGCTGGACTTACCATGCTCAACGTGGGCGGTGGGTTGGCAGTCGATTACGACGGATCTCAAACCGATTCACAATCAAGTGCAAATTACACGCTGGAAGAATACGCAAACGATGTGGTCCATTATGTCCGCACTGTTTGTGATGACGCGGGAGTGGCCCATCCAGATATTGTTTCCGAAAGTGGCCGGGCCATTGCCGCCTACCACAGCGTACTGATTGTTGAAGTCGTGGGTCAGACGGGTCCCGGCGGAACCTTGCAAGAGCTGGAGACAACCCTGCCAGTGACTCCGCCGCCTCCCTTGCCGCTGGCTGACCTGGAACAGTCTCACCAGGAATTGAATCCGGGTAACTTACACGAGAGTTTCCATGACGCGCAGCTGGCTCTGGAAACGGCGATCAACATGTTTAGCACCGGACACTTGACGCTTCGCCAGCGCAATTGTGCCGAAAACCTGTTCTGGTCGATTTGTCGCAAGATCCAGCAAATGGCCGGTCAACTCGAGGAGATTCCCAAGGATTTGCTGGTCCTGGAATCTTTGTTAGCACCGACTTATCTCTGTAACTTCTCTCTCTTTCAATCGATTCCCGACAGTTGGGCGATCAAGCAACTATTTCCGGTCATGCCGATTCACCGTTTACACGAGCCACCGACCTGCTCCGTAGTGCTCGGAGATATGACCTGTGACTCCGACGGGCGGATTGATTCCTTTATCGACCGAAATGGAACCGGCAACACCCTGACGTTACATCCACTGGGACAGGAACCGTATTACCTGGCGGGACTACTGGTTGGTGCTTACCAGGAAATCCTGGGCGACTTGCACAATTTGTTTGGCGATACACATGCCGTTCATGTCGAGTTAGATGCTGATGGTGAAGTGGTACTGGAAACGGTCATCCAGGGAGATACCGTCACCGATGTACTAAGATATGTTTGTTTTGATCAGCAAGATCTGCTGGCGCGGGTTAAGCAGATTACTGAGGAGGCGGTGCTGCAAGGTCGCTTCAGCCGGTCGCAGGCAAAACGTTTCCTGGAGCATTATGCTCAGGGACTGGCTGGTTACACTTACCTGGAAAGTGACAGTTCTTGTCAGGCTCACCCGGAACCCTAGGCAGGCCTGCTGGAATTGACGTAAGAGCGAGTTTTCAATGGCTGGACTGGCTGGGATTATTTTTGATATCGACGGTACCCTAGTTGATTCGAAGTTGAACTTTACCCTGATTCGCAGCGAAATGAAGCTCTCGCCAGGGAAGCCTATCCTGGAGGCACTGGAGCAAATGCCTGCCGAGGAAGCGCAGCGGTGTCAACAAATCCTGGCCCGGCACGAAGAGCAGGGGGCGCGACAGGCAGTTCCCTTTCCAGGCGTGGACGAGTTCTTGGCGGATTTACGGCAACGAGGAATTCGTATGGCAGCCGTGACACGAAACCGGCAAAAGTTGGGGCAAGAAATGCTAGCCCGCTGGTCCGGGCTGTTCGAGGTCATCCTGGGACGTGAGAACGGACCGATCAAACCGGATCCATGGTCGATTTTATCGATTTGCCAGCAGTGGGGAGTTGAACCGAGGCGAGTTGTTTTCCTGGGAGACTACTTGTTTGATATGCAAGCAGGTCGCAATGCTGGCACGCCGACGGTGTTTTTTTCGCGCGGTCGACCGCGCGGTTCATTATCCGGCGAAGAACTGGCGGATTACGTACTGGATTCGTTTCTAGACCTGGATCTCTTCTGGCAATGGCTGGCCAAATCGCTCTAGGGACCAGGGGTTGCTTTTGCTACAATCTGCCCTCACTTTTTCGGCAAATGGTAGCCGCTGGTTTTGCTGGGATTTCTCTGCGTATGTTTGAATTACCGACCGGTTGGAAAGAGCGTTGCCTGGTCTTTTGTGCAATCAGTCTCTGCGCTCAGATCACGGTGGCTCAGCAGTCAGCTCCGATTCCTAAAGCGGCGGCTAAGCCGCAGAATCGCCTTCAGGCGCCTTCCTTTGTGCCACTCAATACGGCGCACCAGCAGTACTTGGACAAGATTTTAACCTACTGGCAATCGCGCACGGACAAAGTGAAGACGTATCGGTGCGAATTTGAACGTTGGGAGTTTGACACGGTCTTCGGCCCGGCAAACACCTTTAAGACTTATGGTACGGGAGAGATAAAGTACTCGGACCCGGACAAAGGGCTTTTCAAGGTCAGCAAGGTGCTCACCTATACGCCACCTGCCGCGGCGGGTCAAAAACCAAAGTACACGGAATCGGCGAACGTGCCTGGCGAGCATTGGATTTGTGACGGCCAGTCGGTCTTTGAATTTGATTATCAAAACAAGCGACTTGTGCAACAAGTCTTGCCACCTGCCATGCGTGGTAAAGCCATTGCGGATGGTCCGTTGCCATTCATGTTTGGGGCCAACGCGGAAGACATCAAGAAGCGATACTGGCTACAAGTGATCACTCCATCGACAAGTAAGGGAGAGTACTGGTTAGAGGCCTATCCCAAGGCGATGGCAGACGCGGGCAGTTTTCTTAAAGTACATATCATCATTAGCGAGAAAGATTTTCTTCCCAAGGGCCTGGTCATGTTTGATCGTAATTTTAAGCAGGGTAAGAATCATAGTCGGACGGTATTCAACTTCAAGAAACGCGAAACCAATTTCGGTTCAACTCTCGACAAGCTGAATATCTTTCATCGCAGCTTTTACGAGCCTGCGGTTCCCAAGGGCTGGAAAAAAGAGATTCGGCAGGACCAGTCGGTTGCTGGTCCTGGGCCACAACCTCGGCAAGTCCGCCAGCCGGGGTCGATAAAACCACGCTGATTCTACGGTGATGTCTCGTTTTCACTTCTTCCCAAAAGTAGCTTTAGAACCCCTGTGCACTGGTTCCATCCCCGCCAGCAGACTGCTGTTTTCGTGACGAACAAGTCGGGAA
>JAYGDG010000174.1:0-5216 GCA_046583015.1 Pirellulaceae bacterium
CATCATGTTTGGCTCCTGCATCAAGCAGGACAAACCGATGCCCATCTTCAAGACTATTCAAAGCAAACAGCCAGAGATGTTTATTTTCCTGGGTGACAACATCTACGCCGACACAGCTGACATGAAGGTCATGAAAGCGAAGTATGACAAGTTGGCAGCGGATCCCGGCTTCTCCGGATTACTCGAGACCTGTCCTATCCTGGCCACCTGGGATGACCATGACTACGGAGAAAATGACGCCGGTGCCAGCTACTCAAAACGGCTTGAATCGCAACGCATTTTTGCTGACTTCTGGAAACTACCACGCCAGGCAGCAGCGCGACAACGCCCGGGAGTTTACGACGCACACGTCTACGGCCCTAAAGGGCAACGAACGCAGGTCATCCTGCTCGATACGCGTTACTTTCGCGGCCCTCTCAAACGAGGTGAAAAGCGGGTCGGTGGACCGTATTGTCCAACCACCGATGCAACGATCACTATGCTTGGTGAAGATCAATGGAAATGGCTGGAACAACAATTGCGTGTGCCAGCTGAAATCCGCATCATTGCCACCAGCATCCAGTATATTGCCGAGTCCGCAGGTCAAGAAACCTGGTCAAATATTCCGCTCGAACGCGCACGACTGCTCAAGTTAATCAAGCAAACCAAGGCCAACGGAATACTGATGATTAGTGGTGATCGACACTGGGCCGAAATAGCAAGCCTCCCGGGTCCAACCGGATATCCACTCTATGACATTACCTCCAGCAGCCTCAATCAACCTCACGGTCGCGGCACACCCACGATCAACCAGTATCGAGACGTGCCCGAAACCTATCACCAGGTAAATTTCGGCACCATCCTGGTCGACTGGCAACAGTCCGATCCGACCATTCAACTGCAGATCCTCGACTTGGAAGGTCAGCCACGCATCCAGAAAAAGCTGAAGTTGAGTAACCTGCGCAGCGGTGACTGAGGGGCAAGTGACCCGCATCAGGGAATTTGAATCTGATCCAATCCGGGCTCAGGTGGCGGATACTGAGGATCGATCTGCTTGAACGTATCAACGATGATACGGGTGATCGCCAGGTTGCGATACCACTTTTGGTCCGCTGGAATCGCGTACCAGGGTGCTGTTTCCGTCGTACAACGATTTAGCATCTCTTCGTAGGCTACCATGTAGTCATCCCACTGCTCACGCGTAGCCAGGTCTTCAACCGCAAACTTCCAGTTCTTCTCGGGAACATCCAGGCGATTCTGAAACCGTTCTTTCTGTTCGTCCTTGGAAATGTGCAGAAAAAACTTCAAGACCGTCGTACCGGTCTCTGTCAACAGTGACTCGAACTGGTTGAGCTGCTGATAACGAGATTGCCAGACCTCTTGCGGAACCAGTTCACGAACTCGGACTGCCAGCACATCCTCGTAGTGGGAACGATTAAACACGCCGATCATGCCGGCAACCGGAACTTCCTGGTGAATCCGCCACAGGTAGTCATGAGCCAGCTCTTGCTTAGTCGGCAACTTGAATGAAGTGACACGAATCCCTCGTGGATCGATCCCCTCGAACACGCGACGAATGGTGCCGTCTTTACCACCTGCGTCCATGGCCTGCAGGACAATCAGTAATTTCCTGTCCTGGGCTGCATAAAAACGCTGCTGCCAGTCAAACATTTCCTTGCGTAACGATTTTCGCTCCTTCTCGGCAGCTTTTCGATCTGAACAATAATCACGACCCGACGTGCTCAATTCGTCAATCGAAACAACATTTCCCGGATCTAACCGGTGCAAACTGCTCATCACATGATTGCCTCTAGTATCAAGTCGTTCTTTTCCACGAAACCGCTGCCAACGGTGTCGACCTTTCTATCATAGTCACAGTCGAATCCCATCGTATAGGTGCCAACCGTTTCTTCACAACTTCGTTCAAAGGCTCATTGCCTAAACATTTGCAATGGTCACGGGAGTTACAGTAGACTGGCTAGTGAGAAAACTCTGCTGCACCCAAAGAGATGACGTTCTTTCAGCCTTTGAGGCAACTTCCATCATGACCGCACTGAACCGACGCGAGCTCATGCGAATGGGTGGCATCAGCCTGGCCGGCCTGTCACTCTCCAGCCTCATGGAAGCCGAAGCCATGGCTGCTCCGATTTCGTCGGACGGCAGTTTCGGGCGTGCCAAGAACATTATCTACCTCTACCTTAACGGCGGACCGCCTCAACACGAGACGTTTGATCCCAAGCCAGATGCCCCGGTCGAAGTGCGGGGGCCCTTCAATCCCATCCAAACCAATATCCCGGGCATCCAGTTTTGCGAATTGCTTCCTCGGATAGCAGCCATCGCCGACAAACTGGCCGTGGTTCGCTCGATGGCCACCGACGACAATATCCACTCTTCCAGCGGCCACTGGGTCCTGACCGGCTACAAGTACCAGGGACCCAACGCCCGGACCATCCAACCAACCGACTGGCCCTACTTCGGATCGTTGATCAAGCGGTATCGCCCCAGTGAGAAGATGCCTGCGCTGAGTGCCGTGTGGGTGCCGGACGTGATTCGCCTCAACGATAACGTGACACCCGCCGGTCAAACCGGTGGCATGATGGGGTCGCAGTGGACGCCAGAACGCTTCATCGGTGATCCCGCCCAACCGGATTACAAGATCGAAGGCCTCGAACCACTGGGAATTACCCCCCAACGACTGCGACAGCGGCAGTCACTCCTCTCGCAACTTGAAGATCGCATACGCCGTGTTGAAAACTCCCGATCGATCAACCTCTTCAATACCTACCAGCAACAGGCGTACGATTTACTAACGTCAGGACGGGCTCGCAAGGCCTTTGCCATTGGTGAAGAACCTGACGCCGTCCGGGACCGCTATGGCCGAAATCGCTGGGGCCAGTGCGTGCTGCTGGCCAGGCGTTTAATCGAGTCTGGAGTGCGACTGGTCCATGTTAACTGGCCCCGTGAACCGGGAGATAATGCCGTCGACAACCCACTCTGGGACACCCATGCTCAAAACCCCGACCGCCTGGAAGATGTGCTCTGTCCTATCTTTGATGTCGGTTTTTCAGCGTTGATCGAAGACCTGGACCAGCGCGGCTTACTGGAGGAAACGCTGGTCGTTGCCATCGGTGAGTTTGGACGCACTCCCAAGATCAATGCCAAGGCAGGGCGAGATCATTGGGGACCCGTCTTTAGCTTTGCCATGGCAGGGGCAGGCATACGTGGCGGCCAGGTCTATGGTAGCTCTGACAGCCAGGGGGCCTATCCCAAGACGAATCGCGTGGAACCGGGGCACCTGACCGCCTCCATCTTCCACCTGATGGGACTCAACTACCAGGGCACCTTCAGCGACCCTAGCGGACGCGAGTTGGCACTGACCCAGCAAGCACCCATCTGGGAACTGCTGGGAAGCCGACCTGCCACCGATCAGCGGCTTCAATCCACGGGAGACGTAACCCGTGTACCTCCTTTCGATGAAGCGCGAATCCTGGCCAACACCGATTTTTCCGGTGTGACACCCGTCTTGCCGGCAAAAACTCCTTCCCGTCCCAAGGGATGGCGATCACTGGGACCCCTGCTGGCAGTTGACGAAAATCAATTTGGAGCGCGGATCGCAGCGCCAACAAAGCTGGCAACCCTGCAACTAGACCAGCACCTGGCACTGGGAATCGGTCAAACAGTCGCTGGCAAGGAAGTAGAGATTGCAGCCAACACCAAGCTACTGGTCGGGCAAGAGGTCCGCAGCCCGTTTGCCGGCACCTATCGACTGACCGTCGACTTGATCGGAGAGGCTGAGGACGCTGCTCTCTTTAAGGAACTGTTCGAGAAACAGTTCGAGTGTCAAGTTTTCTATTTCCAGTTGATGGACAAGGCCAAGCAGATCACTTCCATCAAGACGCTGGCCGCACTTCCGTTTACACCTCGGTTGCTTGATCCCAAGGAACCGAAACTGCAGCGACTCGAACTGGTCAAGGAGTTCATCAATCCCAAGCCAGGCACTAATTTTTCCTTTGGGCTGGGAATGGGAGTTGGTTTGCAAGTGCAGAAGAAGACGGCCGGTGTGTTGAAGATTCCGGCCAGCAAAGCGCTGTTGCGCGTAGTCGGCGTGGAGCTGGAATTCTTGGGCAAGGAAGTCAACCAGGACGTCACCGTCTAGGGCCAGTTCCCACGCGCTTGTGACCGTGGAAATTCTCCTTTTTGGCCGTTTCTTGAAGTTCTTTCTGACCGGCAGCCCAGGGCCGCCATACTGTGGCCGAATGCTTCTTTAACCCTGTTTTTACAGGGTGTCAGGGCACCTCTTGTGGTAAAACCAGCGATCTCCGTACTTCTTTTGGCAGCTTAGCGCAAGTCTTTCTCCAATTCTGCGCAAGATTCGCCTCCCTAACCGGTATTGATGGGTGAGGTGGGAAAACGACCTCGCAATCGGCAAGTTACAAGAAACATTTTTCAGTTAGCCCAAGGAGAAAGATCATGTTCGTCAAGAAATTTACTGCCCTGTTGTTGGTCCTGTTAGCAATTCAAACCAGTGTCGTCGTCGCCGACGGTACGCAACCCAGTCGTGAAGTGCTCCTGATCATTGATTCGTCCGGTAGCATGAAAGAAAAGACCTCTGATGGCATCGAGAAAATGGTCGCTGCCAGACAAGCCCTTCAAAAGGTCCTTCCGGAACTCGACGGCGAGCACGTCGGGCTGTTGTTGTTCGGTCACCGCATCGCTGGCAACCGAGCTGGTTGTTGCGAAGACATCGAGTTGGCCATTCCAATTGGTCCGCTCTCGTCTTCCAAGTTCACCTCAATCGTGAACGGAATTGAACCTCTTGGAAATACTCCCCTGGCCCAATCCCTGTGGGTTGCCAAGGACGTGCTGACTAAACGCGAGAAAGACGTTCAGAAGACGATCATCGTCTTGACCGACGGTAATGAAACGTGCAACGGCGATCCCCAAGCTGCGGCGGCTGCGCTCGCCCGCCTGGGCATCAACGTCAAGGTTCACGTCGTGGGTTTTGCTGTCAACGCACAGCAGGAACGACAGTTAAGAAGCATTGCGGCCAGTGGTAACGGCGAGTACACAAGTGCTAAAAACGCCGCCGACTTGATCGAGAAGTTACCTGAGTTTTTCCTGGAAAAACCGGCCCCGTTGCCGCAACCAGTCGTCGAACTCTCCCGCATCGAAGCCGCCCTGGTGGCTCGCCTGAAGGACAAGGACTTCATCGTTCGCACGAAAGCGGCCGAAACGCT
>JAYGDG010000194.1:0-6691 GCA_046583015.1 Pirellulaceae bacterium
GAGCTGTGTCAATCACGGCCAGTTGAGCGCGATACTTGAGTGGCAATTCACCGAACGGATTGAACCGCAAGTTCAGGTGGACGAAGGGCAGCGTCAATTGGTTTGCCGGTCGTTGCGTTGACGCAGCGGTGAGCAGCTGGACCACGATAATCTCCTCGGAACATCCTGCGATTACACTATTGTAACACCCCACCGAGGTGGAACTATGGGGTTGGGCGCTGCTGAGCTGAGTTTGTCAGCGCCTTTCGCAGATAACCTGGTCGATCTGTTGTGATCGCCACGGCATTCAAGGCACGAAAGTAATTGGCTTCGGCAGCCTCGTTGATCGTCCAGACACTAAATTCCTGCATGCCAGCTTGCCGTAAGGCATCCAGGAATGGGCCTGTTACCACTTCCTGGCGACCCTGGGTGCCGAGGCCGTCCGCTTTGGTTTCTTTCAAGGTGCGTACGATTAGCTCGAAGTCGTTGTTATATTTGCCAGTTGTCTTGTCTTTCTTGTAGCTGTGCAGCCAGTGAGCCCGAATCTGAGGTAACTGTCGCTTGCATTCGGCGATGGCGTCTGCCTTGAAACTAATGATCACCATTTGATCTTCTTTGAGTCCCGACTTGGCAATGGCACGCTTGAGTGGAGCGACAATATGAGCCCCTTCTTTGAGCTCGATGAAGATCTTCTTGCCGGCAGGAATGGTGGCAAAGACCTCGGCGATCGTCGGGATCCTTTCGCCGGCAAATTTCTTGTCTTTCCAGGAGCCCACGTCCAGTTTTCGCAAGGTGGCCAGTGGGGTGTCGTTGACGACCAGTTTTTGGCCACTCAGTCGTTTCGTATCCGCGTCGTGAATGCAGACCAGGTGACCATCCTGGCTAAGGAAAAAGTCTCCTTCAATTCCATCCGCACCACGTTTCCAGGCCAGCTTAAAGGCGGCCAAGGTATTTTCCGGCGCGTCGTAAGAGGCACCGCGATGGGCAACGATCAGAGGTAATTTGCCTGCTGCCTTATCCGCTGCTGATAATGTGTCGCTGGTCGCGAGTAACGTTGTCACGGTTACCAGGCAGTGAAGGAAGTGGCTGAGTCGCATCGATATCTTTCTCCATATTGGAAGTGTAAAGAAAATGATCGCAACACCACGAGTGATCGTCAGCAAGTGTAACCGACCGAAAAGCCCGGCTACAGGGGTATCCCTGGCTGGCGACTGCTGCAGACGGGTGTTTACTAGCCGTCGACATTCTTGGGTCGGCTCGGTATTCCAGCCGCCTTCATGCGTTGCTGGAAAGCTTCTGTTGATTCTCCTGGGCTGGGCCAGACTTCGCTGGGACGATGAGATTCTTGCATCCACTGCAGGATCTGGCGGGCCAGGTCCGGTTGCTGCTTAGCCAGGTCTTCGCCTTGTTGCGGATCTTGCTGCAGGTTGTATAGTTCCACGTTGCCCCCGTTTTTTCGATGAGCAAACCACTTGCCAGAGCGAATGGCCTGGTTGCGATTGTATTCCCAGTACAGGTAGTCATGCTCTACCTGGTCGGCTCCCTGGCCCAATAGTGTCGGTAAGATGGAGATGCCATCGGTTTTCTTGGTCGGTGGCAGGCCGGCAACTTCCAGAGCAGTTGGCAAGAAGTCCCAAAAAGCCCAGGTCTTGTTACTGACGCGGCCCGGCGCTATCTTGCCGGTCCAGCGGGCCATTGCCGGAACTCGAAACGCTCCGTCGTAACTGTCTCCCTTGCGCCCTCGCGTCGGTCCGTAACTCTGGAAATGGTCGCCGATTCGAGGCACCGACTTGTCGCGGTCGTAGCCATGGCAACTGTGACCGTTGTCCGAGGCAAAGAAGATGAGGGTTTTTTGATCCAGCTTCAATTCCTCAACCAGTTTCAGGATGTCACCTACTCCCTGGTCCAACCGCGTTACCATGCCAGCCCATTCCTTGTGGCCGATGGCCCAGGGCTGATCACGGTAGGGGCCCAGTTCCGGAACAATGACCGGACCATGCGGGATCGTGTGCGCCAGGTAGAGAAAGAACGGTTGTTGATGATTGCGACGAATGAAGTCGAGCGATTCTTGGTGAATCAGGTCAAATGAATACTGGGCCTTGTCGCGATTGCGGATTCCGAATGGTTGCACCTTGCCCAGGGCATCGTAGCGGCTCTGTTTCTTATGGTCGTGGCCGTTGTTTGCTGGAAAGAGAACGCGCTGCTCGTTATCCCAGAGAAACGGCGGATAGTAGCTGTGGGCCTTGCGCTGGTTCAGGTAGCCAAAGAACTCATCAAAGCCCATGCGGTTCGGTGTGCCATGTTGGCTGCTCAAACCTAATCCCCATTTGCCGAACAAACCCGTCTTGTATCCGGCCGCTTGCAGCAGGGCAGCGACGGTGACGTCCTCCGCTTGCAGCGCGTGACGATAACTTTGATAGGAATTGTTGCGGACGCGTGCATGTCCGGGGTGAAGTCCTTGCATCAGGCAACTGCGAGAAGGCGCGCAGACGGAATTTCCAGCGTAAGCGTTGGTGAACCGTATTCCCCCTCCCGCCAGTCGATCGATGTGGGGAGTCTTAATCTGTTGTTGACCGTAACAGCCCAGGTCTCCCCAGCTCAAATCGTCCGAGAGGATGAAAATGATGTTCGGCCGCTCGGCTGCTGAAACAGCCAGGCCAGGCGATAAACAGATCAACAACAGCATCAGCCATCGATTCATTTGGTGTTTCCTTCTACTGGTTAGTCGGCTGCGGCAGGCCGTCAGAGACGCTCAATGACTCTGCCGTTTCATAGATCTGTTTCCAGGTGGTGTCAGCGACCTCGATGCCATTCTCGCAGCGCTCGCTGCGCGTTTGGGCCTCGATTTCACCTGGCATGTAAATGGTGCCATCGGGAGTAATGGTCTGGGAACTTTTTACGTAGTCAACGTAGCGATTGATTTCTTCATGGAATGGCTGATCTGCGGTGAACTGCTGTGGATCAATGTAAATCGAGAACATGCCATTGGCCAGGCGTTCCTTGTTCTTAACGTTAGAGCATCCGCCACCGGTCAACGCACCGGCCAGGATTTCCGTTACCAGGGCCAAGCCGTATCCCTTGTGACCTGCAATCGAGAGGATAGATCCTGGTGGGTCGGCATAAAAATCCTTAGGGTCATTGGCTGGATTTCCGGCCGCATCAATGATGCAACCGTCTGGCAACAGCTTTCCCTGGTGCAGGGCAACGCGAATCTTTCCTTCTGCCATCATGCAGGCCGAGATGTCCAGGATAATCGGTTCTTGATCCGGTCGGGGAATTCCCACGGCAAAGGGATTGGCTGACAGACGACGATCAACGCCGCCGAAGGGTGCCACCAGGATGCCCGCTCCACTCGTGTTGACAAAATGAATTGAGATCTTGTTTTCCTGGGCTGCCATCAGGGGCCAGTCACCAATGCGGCCCAGGTGCCCTGCATCACGCAAGCCAACCATGGAGATTCCCTGCTGGGAACATTTGTCCAGCCCGATACGGACCGCTTGTTCGCCGATACTTTGACCCAACCCGAACTGGCCATCCAGGACGGCCAGCATGTCATTTTCAAGGATGACTTTCACTTCCTGGTTGGCGACGACTTTGCCCTCCTGTAACCACTGAATGTAGCGGGCAATTCGAATGACACCGTGGGAATCATGCCCTACCAGGTTGGCTTCGACCAAATGCTCGGCAACGCGGGTGGCTTCTGCTGTCGAACAACCGGCAGCGGCAAAGATGGTTTGCGTGTATTGTTTCAATTCTTGGTGTGGGACAATCATGAAGTTGCTGGTTTCTGGTCAGAGGCAAGGTTAAAGGAAAGGTGTTACCCGGTTATGACACCTGGCGTACCACAGGAGATGAGCATGTCACGAGCGGCTTCGCGGAAACGCTCCCGCACGTCACGCGTGGGAGGACGGCATCGGCTTGATGGTAAGCCGACCAGTTCCATGCAAAGTTTGTCCAGGTAGCCGTCGCCGCTGGTATATTTTTCCATCTCTTTCCAGAGTGACATGAAGGGCAGGATGACCCGGACCATTTCGAGCTGAACTTCTTCATAGCATTTTTCTTCCAGCAACTGGTAAAGCCGGACGCCGAATTGAGGCCAATGGTTGCAGATGTGCAGTTCAATTGAACGGGCTCCCAGGATGTGACTGGAGACAAAGCGATTCTGGTTATCGATCACGCTGATTTGGCTGGAAAAAGAAGAGACCACTTCGTCAAATTCCATGAAGCCAAGGTCGTTCACGGCCCATTTTAGCCCCGAGACGTTGGGGATCTCAACGAGTCGCTCCACGCTCTGGAAGGAAACGCCCATGCTCGTCCAAAACGTGTTGTAGACGATTAGGCCAATATCGACCGCCTCCACGACGGCATCCAGGTGTTCGTGGAAGTCCCCTTCGGTATGTTCAAAATAGAAGGGTGGTGACACCTGGATATAATCGGCTCCGACATCGGCGGCCGCCCTGGCCAGTTCAATCAATTCACGCGTGCTGGTTGTCTGAGCCCCCATGACGACTGGAATTTTTCCTGCCGCTGCTTCCACGACTGTTTTTCCTACCTGCACCCGTTCCTCGACGGTCATGGTCGAAAAATCGCCGGCACCCCCACCAGTCAGCAAAACGCCGGTCCCGGTTTTGATGCCGCCGTCGAGCAAAAACTGGACATGCTCGGCAATGGCGTCCAGATTTAATTCAAGTCCCTCGTCATGAAACATGGTGGGGATCGTGACATAGCAGCCACAAAGCTTCTTGCGTAGTTCGAGAAAATCCATGCTTGTCGTCGTGGCTTAATTAAGGGAGCGAGACGTGCGACTAGTGGCTCTTGAGCCACCGTACCATGTGCTGGCTGACCCGCTGGGGAACATCACGGTGTACGAAATGATTCGCCTCGGGAATAGTGACCAGCGTAAACTCCTGTTCGATCCATTTCCAGTTGTCGTTGAGTGCTCCGGATAGCAGGTAGCGATCCTTGAGGCCATGCAGGACCAGCACGGGACACTTGATCTTGCGTTTTAGTGGTTCCTCCAGTTTGTAGGGCTGGCGGGGATAATTGGCTTTGTAGAAATTCAGCATGCCCTCAAAGGAACTGCGTTTGAACGCTGCCACGTACTTCTTCCTGGCTTCCGGTTCACGAACCCAGCCGGCCAGTCCCTCGGCGGTGAGTCGAGCGGCCGCAGCTGGCTGCTGGAAATTGCGGGCATACTGACTGTTCTTGTGTTGCTCGGGATTGTTAGCCAGTTCGCGAGTCAGACCACGCGGATGGGGAAGGTTTAAGACGATCAGCCGGGCGGTTGTTTGGGGATGGGTCATGGCAAATGACCAGGCCACGAACCCTCCCCAGTCATGCCCGACGATCGTTGCCTGGGGTTGCTTGAAGTGATCGACAACGGCCTTCACGTCAGCCACGAGTTTATCCGCCTTGTAATTCTCGACCCCCTTGGGCTGATCGCTCTTGTTGTATCCTCGCTGGTCGATGGCCACGACATGAAAGTGTTCTGCCAGGGCCGGGATCTGATCGCGCCAGGTATACCAGAAGTCAGGAAACCCGTGGATCAAAATCACCAGTGGGCCCTGGCCTGCTTCGACAAAGTGAATCTTGACCCCGGCGGAATCGGCATACCCGTGTTTGAGTTCTTCGGCGCTGTGAACGTACTCTACAGCAACCAGTACCATTAGAATGCCCGCCAGGACTTGCGTAACCTGTAACTTCATGGAAAGGTTCTTTCTGTTCACAGATGCAAAATTAATTGGGTTATCGGTCGAAGGGACGGTTCCAGAGAGCTTACTTGGATCGCTTCTGCTCGAGTAACCACTCGTAGAGCTTTGGATTGTTGTAAGTTTCTGTCCAGGCGTCGTGTCCTGCCTCGGGATAGATCGTGAATTTTACGTTGCCGCCGACGCCTTTGAGCGCTTCGACCAGTCGCTCCGACTGGTCAATGGAAACCGTCTCATCCTTGGCCCCATGAAATACCCAGGTCGGTGTATTCTTGAGTTGCTCCATTCCGGATCGGCTACCCCCTCCACAAATCGGTACGATGGCGGCAAAGTAATCGGGGAAGCGGCGTGCCATGGACCAGGTTCCATAACCACCCAGGCTTACTCCGGTCAGGTAAACACGCTGCTTGTCTACCTTGTATTTGTCCATGATATGAAGAAGCAGGGCTTCCAGGGAACTTGAGCTCCAGCGGCGTTCGCTAGTCTGCGGTGAGATGACGATAAATTGCCTGGCCAGTGTATCGGCTTGGGATTCGAGTAATTTGGGGAGACCGTTGCGCTTGATGCGATTGATATCTTCTCCCACGCTACCGGCACCGTGCAGGAAGAGGATCAGGGGCCAGGGTTTTTCTGCTTCCTTGTATCCGTCAGGCAAGTGGGCCAGGTAATCCATCGCGACCGGCGTCTTCTTGAAACCTTCGAATCGTTCTGCCCGCTGACGGGTCACTGTCTTCTCCGCTGCCGGCTTGGGGGCGGGTTGCGATGGAGGATTTTGTGCCACGGCAGTCCCGTTCCTGGTATGAGCGTTAAAGAAGGCAAATAGCTCTGGGAAGTGCTTGTAAGCAACATCGACATGGCCACCCCCTTTGATCTCCAGGTACTCGTGTTCCATTTTGAGTTCTTTCATCTTATCGACCCAGCGGCGCGCCCCACGAACGAGTCCATCTTGGTCACCCTGGATAACGATCACAGGAATGTGCGTGATTTTACTCAGTCCCGAAGTG
>JAYGDG010000240.1:0-14791 GCA_046583015.1 Pirellulaceae bacterium
CCATGGTCGCTACCAAGAAAGACAACATCAACGGAGACTGCTTGGGCACAGGACGGCGCAAGTCATCGATCGCACGCGTCCGGATTCGAGCTGGTAGCGGAACCATCACGGTCAATAAGAAATCGCTTGAAGAGTACTTTCGGATTGAACAAGACCAGCAGAATTTGACCAGCGTATTGGATATTGTCGAGTGTCGTAACGACGTAGACTTGATCATTAACGTCACGGGTGGTGGCACCAGTGGTCAGTCCGGTGCATGCAAAATGGGAATTGCCCGAGCACTGGTCTCCTACGACAGTGAGATGTTTCCAGCTTTGCGTGACGGCAGTTTCCTGACTCGCGATTCTCGCATGAAAGAGCGGAAGAAGTGTGGTCTTCACGGGGCTCGCAAGGGAACGCAATTCTCCAAACGTTAAGCTCGACCGATGATTGCTCAACCGACAGCAATCCCGAACAATCGGCGCAAACAGACCTTCGACGGGTATCCCTGACCGCAGTCGAAACTGGTCGCTCTAACTGAATCGATTGTAGCGCGCGGCAACTGCTATGGCCGCCGCAAACCAATGACTTCTGCTGTACCAGTCGATCTTCGCTGGTCGATGGAAAGATATACCGGTCACGGATGTCTGGCAATCCTGGTAACTCTTGGCATTTGTGTTAGTAGACTGACACATTCCGTGTCATGCTCTGGCAACCAGGATCCCTGGAAGGATGACAATTCCCATGTGGTTCAACAGCGAAAAAATCAGGCTACACCGTGACGCACTCAATCCCCGACTACCTGAAGCTCCATATTGAAGAAACCCCCGTCCTGGCGGATTTTCCCACCGCAGCTCCGGATCTCTTAACAACCCTGTCAGATGCTCTTCTGCAGGCAACCGGCTGGTCGATGCAATACCTGGATCACCCTGATCCCACCTCCAGCAATGCAGAAGAAACTCTCGATTTGAGTGAGACGCAGGCCGCCACCATAGCGGTCCTGGATACGGCACAACAACCGATCGGGCAGTTCGTGATTCATCCCGGTAAGTCACAACAAACGGGACCGGCCGCAACGACACTAACGGCGGCCAAGCAGTTGGCCTCCGCAATCGGCGGTTTAATTTCGATGCTGGAGCAAAGTCGAGAAACCGTCTGGAAGCAGGAAGCCGAACTGGCAACTGGAATTCCTGTCACGGTTCGCAAAGATGAAGAGACCCATTTAGCCGCACGCCTGGAATCCATCCTCCGTTGTGGAGCTGAGGCAGTTGGTTGCCAGGCTGCGGCTGCTTACTTACTGGACGATGACACCAGTTACTTGAAATTGCGGAGCTGTTGGGGACTCCCCAAGCAACGACTACTGGATCCCCCACGTCCATTACAGGGAGCAAGTACCGACCTGGAAGCACTGGTGGGCCATGCCGTTATTTTGAAGGACCCTTCCTGCCTGCCCGACTGGCTGTCCGGCGAGAATGTTCAAGCTGCTGTCTGTGTGCCAATTTCCAGCCCCACTGTTCCGCTGGGAACACTCTGGATATTGAGCGACACCGCTCGCAGCTTTGACCATCATGAGTCGAACCTGGTGGAAATGGTGGCTGGTCGAATTTCTGCTGAATTGGAACGGGAAATACTTCTGCACCAGCAAGTCGGAGTTCATCAGCAGGAGCGACAATGGCAGCATGCAATGGCATGGCAGGAAAATCGTTTGCCAAAAAATCCGCCGCTGTCAAACAACTGGAAAATCGCTGCCGCCACGCACCAGGCGGAGCATATCGGGGGTGATTTCTACGACTGGAATCTACTTGCAGACGATTCGTTAGCTGTAGTGGTCGGTGATGCTTGTGGATCAACCATTGAATCAGCACTAACAGCAACAACGGTGCAAGCGTCATTGCGGGCGCAAACAGACTTACTTCGGCAGCCCGGTGAACTGCTCAACCACATCAACCGTTTGCTCTGGACGGGATGTACCGGGGATCAATTTGCGTCACTGTTTGCCGCGGCGATTGATCAGTCAACGGGTAAACTGCAGTACACGGCTGTGGGCGAAGTTGGCGGAATCCTGCTGCGACCAACGACTGCTCGCTGGCTCACCGGCAATCCACTGGCACTTGGTACCCAGGAGACCAGCGATTATGAAACCGTCGTGGAACAGCTGGCTGCGGGTGACACCCTGGTGTTGTTCTCCGAGGGGTTGTTAGCCGGTCACCGTCAGCATGATACGAAGGCCATCCAGGAGGCCCTGGTCGCCTTCTTGCGTCAGTTGAAAGATGTTCCTGCCGACGAAATAGTCGACGCCTTGATTCAATGGGGCCAAACACCTGATCAATCCCTGTCTGCCGAGGATCACACGGTACTGGTCGTTCAACGGGCTGGTTAGAGTTCATGGTAAGTCCGAGATAAGTCCTCATCGGTAACCGCTTGACGGTTAAGTCAAATCCCCTAGACTTGATCGTTCTTACCCTTGCCACGCGGGTGTGGCGGAACTGGCAGACGCGCATGGTTGAGGGCCATGTTCCCGCAAGGGAGTGGAGGTTCGAATCCTCTCACCCGCACTTTTCTACTTTCGACCACTTCCCTCTCTTGCGAATCGAGGTCGTCATGAAATCACACCCCAGCGTTCTCTTTACACTATGCCTGATCGGCGGGGCCTGGTTCAGTTACCCTCAAGCCGTCCAGTCTGAAAACCAGTCGCCAGTCAACCATCAGCAAGTGTCTGGCTCCTTGCGAAAGGCGGTCGCTTTTTTTCAGCAGCAGGTCAGTATCCAAGGTGGCTACCTGTGGCGTTATTCCTCGGACCTAAAAAAACGTGAAGGAGAAGGGAAAGCTTCGGAAACTACTGCCTGGGTACAACCACCGGGTACCCCTTCGGTTGGAGAAGCCTTGTTGCGCGTTTATCACCGCACCGAAAATCGTTTTTACCGTGATGCGGCTCGGCAAACAGCACTTGCCCTCGTCCAGGGACAATTGCGTTCTGGTGGATGGGATTATCGCATCGAATTCAATCCCAAGCAGCGAAACAAATACGCCTATCGCACCGATGGCAAGCGGTCCGGCACGCGAAACACTACAACCCTCGATGATAATACCACGCAAAGCGCACTGCGATTCTTGATGCACATCGACCGTACGTTGGAATTCAAAGATCCTCAAATCCATCAGGCAGTCCGCTATTGCCTAAAATCATTGCTGGAAGTGCAGTATCCTAACGGGGCCTGGCCACAACGCTTTTCAGAGTACCCGGATCCAGACAAGTTCCCCGTCCGTAAAGCGAACTATCCGCCAACCTGGTCGCGGACATACCCAGAAAAGGACTACCGCACTTACTACACCTTCAACGACAACACGATGGCCGATGTCATCGACGTGATGTTCGAAGCAACAGCCATTTATAACGATGCACGGTATCGTCAAGCGGCTGAAAAATGTGGCGACTTCATTTTGCTGGCCCAAATGCCAGCTCCCCAACCCGCCTGGGCTCAACAGTACAACGCCGCTTGTCAGCCAGCCTGGGCCCGCAAGTTCGAACCGGCTTCCGTGACCGGCGGCGAGTCCCAGGGCATCATGCAAACGTTGCTGAAACTGTACCGCAAAACCGGCAAGACTAAGTACCTGGAAGCAGTGGAACCGGCCTTGAAGTACCTGGAAGCTTCCCGGTTGCCGGATGGGAAACTAGCTCGATTTTACGAATTGAAAACCAACAAGCCTCTTTATTTCACAAAGAAATATGATCTGACCTATCAAGCCAATGATCTGCCCACGCATTACGGTTTCATCGTCGGTTCGAAACTGGAAACCATCCGCAAGAACTTCGAACGTCTCCGCAAACAGGGCCCTGACCAGTTGGGGAAACCGAAGCCTGAGAATTTCCGGTCCGAACGTCTGACCAGCAGCCTCCAGCAACAAGCAGCGAAGATCGTCGCGGCCCAGGATCGGCGGGGCGCGTGGGTGGACCAGCAGCCACTCCGCTACCAGGGCTCCAACGACTCCACCAAGCAGACCATCAACTGCTCGACATTTATTAGCAATATCGATCTGCTCAGTCGCTACCTGGCAGCGACCCGAAAATAACGTTCGAGGTTTAACAGCCGGTACGAACCAGTTCCAGCAAGGTTCTCACCATCACGCCGCTGCCCCCAGCATCCATCTCGGGCTTCTCGTTCTCCTGGAAGGCGGGACCGGCAATGTCCATATGGGTCCAAGTGGTATCGCCAACAAATTCTTCCAGGAACTTGCCCGCCGTAATGGCACCACCCCAGCGACCTTCACCAATGTTCTTGATATCCGCCACTTTGCTGAGAATCTGTTCGGCAAACTCGGGAAACATCGGCAATTGCCAGGCGCGTTCACCACAGGACGCGGCGGTTTCCGCAATTCGATCACACCAGGCTTGATCGTTGGTCATCAAACCCACGACATCGGTGCCCAGAGCCACCACACAAGCTCCCGTCAGGGTCGCCAGGTTGATCATTTTTGCGGGCTCATCATCACGGGCAACATCCAGCGCGTCAGCCAGCACCAGCCGACCCTCGGCATCCGTATTGAGCACTTCGATCGTCTTCCCGTTTCTTGCTTGCAGGACGTCTCCCAGCTTGTAGGAATTACCACTGACCATGTTCTCAACCAGTCCCACCACGCCCAGCACATGGTGTGGCATTTGGAGTCTTGCAATTCCCCGCATCGTTCCCAGGACAGTCGCAGCACCAGCCATATCACACTTCATGGCCTTCATCCCTTCGGACGGCTTCAACGATAAACCACCGGAATCAAAAGTAACTCCCTTGCCAACCAGGGCCAGTTCGGGGTGCTTGGATTCACTCCCGCGATGTCGCATGACCAGTAAGCGGGCAGGGCGATCCGAACCACGGGCGACTCCCAGCAAGGAGCCACACTTTTCCTCCCGCAGACGATCTTCATCCCAGACCTCAATTTCAAAACCACTGTCAGACGCTTCTTGCGTCGCGATTTCAGCAAATGTCTCGGGATAGATAACATCAGCCGGTTCGTTGACCAGACGGCGCGTCAGGTTCACAGACTCTGCAATCACCTGGCCCTGTTCTACGGCAACGGTTTCTTCCGTGTGCCAGAGCACTTCTTCTGGCGGGTGCAGGTTCTTTTCATTGCGGTACAGGTCTTGCCCAACACAGCCCACGAGTGACCCGCAGACCGCACTCTCAACAACGGCTGCAGACCAGGAGGCATCGAGACAAAAAGCGACGCGAGCCCGCGACTTGCCCGCCAGTTGTTTAGCGGCGATGGCAGCTGCACGAAATGCAGTAGGGGGAGAAACCTCTTCCTGCGGTCCCAGGCCAACAATCAGCAGGTGGGTGGTCGCCACTGAGGGAGGACTCAGCCACACCGCTGTGTCTCCGAGTTTCCCCTCAACTTCATTGGCTTCCAACAAGGCTTGCAACCCTCCGCCGGTCACCTGGTCGAGTTGCTGAGCAACCTCGGGAAGAACTCCTCCTTCATAAATACCGACAACGGCAGCATCCACTTCCAGTTCCGAGATACTCTGTTGGATCGCTTGAATCTGCATTTTTTTTCGTTTCCTTTACTTAGTTCGGTAGTAAGATGGTGCGTTTTATCGGTTGAGGTAACAGTTTTGAGTTTTCACCGCGTTCTCCAACTCTGGAAAACCGGTTATTCTATCGCCTGAGACCGGGTTGTCCCAGCGGCACTCCGGAACCTGGGGAGAAACCTGGCAACTCAGCATCGGTATCGCTGTTTTATCTTAAAAGAGATGCGGTTTTATGGGCTATCGGAACCTACGACAGTGTATTCGGGACCTGGAAGCCAATCGGCACCTGGTGCGCTGCGCAGACGAAGTCGACGGCCACCTGGAGGCGGCCGAGATTCAGCGCCGTGTCTTTCTCTCTGAAGGACCTGCCGTCCTGTTTGAAAATGTTAGCAACTGCGCATTTCCAATGGTGAGCAACCTGTTTGGGACGCTTCCCCGGGCCCACTTTATTTTTCGAGACACGCTCGAATGGGTGCGCCGCTTGATTGAACTCAAGATGGATTCAAGCGCTTTTTGGAAACATCCACTTCGTTACTGGAAAGCTCCCTGGCTGGCGATGCAGATGCGACCTCGCAAATGTCGCAGAGGCGCAGTGATGGCTTGCCAGACAACGATTGACCAGTTGCCTCAATTGCAATCATGGCCTAATGACGGGGGAGCGTTCATTACCTTGCCTCAAGTTTACACGGAACACGCGGACGCACCGGGACTCCATCGATCCAATCTGGGCATGTACCGAATCCAACTGTCGGGTGGAGAATACAAACCTAACGAAGAGATCGGCCTGCATTATCAGATCCATCGAGGCATTGGTGTTCATCATGCGGCAGCCATCCGAAACCAGCAGCCATTTCACGTCAATATTTTTGTCGGTGGATCACCTGCCATGAACCTGGCTGCCGTGATGCCACTGCCGGAAACTGTCTCTGAGCTGTTGTTCGCCGGAGCACTTGGCGGTCGACGCACGCCGATGATCGTCGGTGCCAGTCCTTTACCGATTTATGCTGAAGCTGATTTCTGTATCAGCGGCTATGTCGATCCTGACAAAAAGCTGCCCGAAGGTCCCTTTGGTGATCATTTAGGATACTACAGCCTGGCACACGATTTTCCGGTACTGAAAGTAGAAAAAGTCTATCATCGGCGCGATGCAATTTGGCCCTTTACCGTCGTAGGACGACCGCCACAGGAAGATACCAGCTTTGGGAAACTCATCCATGAAATGACCGGTTCTGCGATCCCTCATCTGATCGCGGGACTTCACTCCGTGCACGCGGTCGATGCGGCCGGTGTTCATCCCTTGCTGCTGGCAATTGGCAGTGAACGTTACGTCCCCTATCAACCAAATCGTGAACCGCGTGAACTGTTGACTCAGGCAAATGCAATCCTCGGACAAGGACAGTTATCGCTGGCCAAGTACCTGTGGATCGTTGACCACCAGGACAATCCTCAATTGGATATTCATCAAGTCGACCAGTTCCTGCAACATGCCCTGCAGCGCGTGGATTGGACGCGTGACTTACACTTCCAGACACAAACCACGATCGACACACTCGACTACTCAGGGCATGGAATGAACCAGGGTTCGAAAGTCGTGATTGCGGCAGCAGGACCACCCCGGCGGGAACTGCCCACTGAATTGCCGGCAGATCTAACACTGCCAGCAGGATTCCAGAATCCACGTATTTGCCTGCCGGGAATCCTGGCAATCGAAGGACCTGCCTGCCAGGCTCAGGCAAGTCAGAGCAATGATCAAATCGAAGATTTCTGCCAGGCCTTCAGCCCCCAACAGTCTGTCAATCATTTTCCCCTGATTGTCATCGTGGATGACTCATCCTTTGTCACCGAATCGCTCCGCAATTTTCTCTGGACCGTATTTACGCGCAGCAATCCAGCAAACGATATTCATGGTATTGGTGCCACCACGGTAAACAAACACTGGCAGTGCCAGGGGGCGCTAGTGATTGACGCCCGGATCAAGCCACACCATGCTCCTCCCCTGATCGAAGATCCGGAAATAACCCGTAGGATTGATGCCCTGGCCGCCCGTGGCGGCCCGCTGGCTCCCTATCTCTAGTCCTTATTCACTGTCGCCAATTCGCAGGAATTCCATGCTGCTGGCCCAATTTGCCGAACCCGAATTATCAATCCTGTTCACGGGACTGTTGACGACCTGGCTGTTTGCTATCGGAGCCTGCGTGGGCAGTTTCCTCAATGTTGTCGTCTATCGTACACCGGCTGGCCTGAGCATCGCACACCCACCGTCCCATTGCCCGCACTGCCAGCAGCAAATTTGGCGGCAGGACAATATTCCCATCTACAGTTGGCTTGCCCTGCGGGGCAACTGCCGCCATTGTGCGGCCCCCATCTCGGTTCGTTACCTGCTGGTCGAATTGCTTGTCGCCATCACTTTTACCGTGCTGGCTCTCTTTGAAGGGACAACCAATGGCTCGAACTTGCCAGGCACGGCAGAACAGTTTTCCAGTTTCTCACCCACCATCTGGATTGTTTACGGCAACCAGGTCTTCTTGCTAAGTACCCTGTGGTGCATCGCGCTGATTGAGTTTGATCAGCAGCGGGTTCCCAAACAACTGGGGATTCCCTGTTTACTGGTCGCCGGTATCAGCATGGCCATCATTCCGGATTTTTACCCGCAGAATTCAGGTATCGATTTCCAGTTCTCCTGGCAATTGAACAACCTGGCTACGGGGATCCTGGGAGCAGCAACAGGAGCCCTGCTGGGATGGATCCTGGAGTCCCTGTTACGGGCTGGCAGCGCCAGAGTCGCTCAACCCGGCAGCTGGATTCTAGCTGCCACGCTTAGCGGCTGGGTTCTTGGCTGGCAGGCGACCCTGGTATTGCTGGTCAGCACCGGCCTGTTACTAAGCATCGGAATTTGCGTCCGGGTGCTTACCAGAGGATCCTTGACAATCACGTCAGACAAGGCGCCGACCGTCCCCAGCTGGTCTCCACTGACCTTTCCGCCCACTTGCTGGCTGATCATCCTGGCACCACTAGTCATCGTCACCTGGAAGCTATGGGCAAGCTGGTTTTCGCTTTAGGCGGGCAGTCAAGTGTCCCTGATTCAAATCGTTTTCTGAAACAATCGGGGGTGTCTGGCCTGTTTGTTTCGCCTAGAATAACAGCATCGTTCCTGGAACTCCGTTAAACTGGGTATTGGGTATTCAACCCTCACTGGCTACCGAAAAAACCAACTCCTGGTGGTGTTGAGCCCAGTCTGTTTTCTTTTTTGGAGATCATGATCATGATCAGTCTTCTGCCAACTACTCGTTATCCACAGAGTCTGGTTTCGCTGGCGATCTTGATCACCGCCACCTTAGCCATTTCGGCATGCAATTCTGAACAGGACGCCGAGCGCAACAGTAGTACCAGCAACTATGCGCCGGTTTCAGAGATTGCGTCCGGTGACCAGTCGGATAGCAAAGATCCCACCGAAAAGAAAGTTGACAACAGCTCGCAAACGTCGGCAGAAACCTCCGGCAATCAGCCACCAGCACTTTCTAGTGAGCAAATCAAGACCCAGAAAGTCCCAGAGGGCAGCGCGAAAGAACTGCTGGCCTTTATTGAGAAGTTAAGTAAGCAGCCTCCCCAGGGTGCCACCGAAAGGGAAGCCATTGCCAATCTGACCAAGACTCAGACGACGATTAACGAAGCAGCGACGAAGTTGTTAACCATGGAAACAACCGATGAGGAGCGTGAACAGGCCATTGAAGCGAAACTTCGGTCACTGGCCCTCATGGGTCGATTCGGTGTTGAGAATATTGAAGAGGAATTGCTCGCATTTGCTGAAACACTGACGCAGGAGAAAAATGCTGCGTTCGCATTCCTGGGGAAAAAAATCCTCTTTGGCACGAAGATTAATAATATTCAAACTGGCACGGACAAGAAGTTTGCCGAGTTTGCAGCAGAAACTCGCCAACTGCTGAAGGGAAACAAAGACGACGAGGACGTCTTCTTGATTTGTCAGCAGGCAGCCCTGGCGTTGTCGAACGTTGGCCAGGACAAGCTGTCGAACGAGTTGTTCCAGGACATTGGCAATGCGTTTAAGACCAGTGAAAAACCTGAACTGGCGAGGGAAGCGGAAAACATCCTGCAACAAACGCTTTTCTTCGATCTCAAGATTGAAGAAAAAATCACGGCTCTGGTCGAAGAAAAAGAAGGGGCGGCAGAAGCGCTGCTGGAAGCCGTGCAAAGACTCTTGGATTTGGATTCCGTCGGCCAAGCCGCTTTTCGCAATATCTATGATGTCGCCACTCGCTGCGAAGCGAACAACAACGTTGACCTGGCACGCGAAATCTTTCGAAGAATTGGTGAGCGATTTAAAACCCATGCGGACAAACAATTGGCCGAAACGATCGCTCAAGTCGTCGCACGAGGGGAAACCCGCACAACGTTGGTTGGTAAGCCCTACGAGATCACCGGTGTTACCGTCGACGGTAACGCTATCGATTGGAAGCAGTACAAAGGAAAAGTCGTACTGATCGATTTCTGGGCAACCTGGTGCATTCCTTGTATTCAAGAACTGCCCAACGTGATTGCCCAGTACAAGAAATACAATGAGCAGGGATTCGAGGTGATCGGAATCAATCTCGACGACGATCCTGCACGGCTAAAGCAGTTCATGGATGAAGCTCCTATTCCCTGGAAGACGGTCGTTACGGTCAACGAAAAGACACGTGGTTTTGATGCACCCATCGCGGCTAAGAATGGCATCGACAAGATTCCCTTCACCGTCCTGGTCGATCGGGACGGAACAGTCAGTGCGATTAACCTGCGCGGCGCGGACTTAGAAACCAGCCTGGCCAAGATATTCGACAGTGGTGAAAAGCCCGACGCTGAAAAACCTGCTGCTAAATCTCCCGACAAGAAAGACCAGTCAAGCTACCAGCCAGTCGCTTCCGAATTGACCGAACTGGTCGCACTGCTCTCGTGTGGAGACGACAACTCCGCCACGCAAACGGACGAGAAAGAAGAAAAAGACAAACCAGCAGAGGCCGCCTCGAATCCTTACCTGGCAGCACCCGGTTTATCTGCCTTTGACCTGGTCGATTACATCCTGGACATGCAAGAAAAACCCAAGTCCATTCGCAAGCGACCCGGGTTTTCAGATGCGGTTTCGGAAGCTGCTGATCGGGTACTCTCATCGACAAAATCTGACAAGCTACAAGTCATAGCGATCCTGGGAAAATGTGCCATTCTCCATGAACGGGCGTCGCTTGGTGATAAAGAAGCGGACACCAAGCTGGTCGCATTTCTCCAAGCCATCAAGGAAGACAAAAGGGGGAAAGTGGCCCAGGAAGTTCAATTCCTGATGATCGAACGTAAAGTCATCGAAGTGGACGCCCTGCCCTTAGAGCAGGTCACTGATTTGCTCGCAGAAGCCAAGAAATATCATGCCAATCAAAAAATGACCGAACGCCATTTGCGGCTGGCTTCCAGCATCGTGCATGCCATCAATCGCCTCGAAGATGGCAAGCAGCGCGAAAGCTACTTCACGGACTTTGGCACTATCTTCAGCAAGAGCCTCGATAAGCAGCTGGCACAATACGGGAAAAAGCTAAGTCGTAAACCGTCCCAGTCGTCTTCTGATCTGGTTGGCAAACCGTTGGAACTCACTGGCACAACAGCTCTCGGCACTGAATTTGACTGGAAACAATACCGTGGCAAGGTTGTCCTGGTTGATTTTTGGGCCACCTGGTGCGGACCCTGTCGCCGGGAAATGCCCCACGTAAAAGCGCTTTACGAAAAATACAAGGCGAAGGGTTTTGACGTCGTGGCCGTAAGTCTCGACCGGGATCTGGACGCACTCGCCCAATACCTGAAAGAAAACAACATCGCCTGGACCAACCTGGCGGGAGAGCAAACGCAAGAGTTAGCTAAGAAGTACGGGGTCCGCGGCATTCCCACCATGATGCTGATTGACCAGACGGGAAAAATCATCGACGTCAGTCACAACGTGGCCAAACTGGCTCCGCAGGTGGAACCGCTTTTGAATGGCAAAAAGCCTGGTAAAGCTGACAAGTCCGACTGAGCGATCTGCGCCGATCTCAGTCAGACGGTTTTTTTGGCAAGGCATGCCCCATCTTGGTCCGCTTGGTATCCAGATAGGATGCGTTATGCTCATTGACAGCAGAAATGATGGGAACCTGGTCCACCACCTTTAAATCAAAACCGCGCAGATTGAATGCTTCAGTCTTCTTTGGATTGTTCGTCAGAAGCCGGATTTCCTTCAATCCAAGGTCTTTCAAAATCTGGATGCCAGTCCCGTAGTCTCGCATGTCGACTTTAAAGCCAAGTGCCTGGTTAGCTTCCACCGTGTCAAGTCCCTGATCTTGCAGTGCATAGGCTTTCAGTTTTTCAACCAGTCCGATCCCACGCCCCTCTTGTGGCAAGTACACGATCACACCGTAGGTTTCACGGCCAATCATCTGTAAGGCCATTTGAAGCTGATCACCACAATCGCAGCGTAATGAGCCGAGTAAATCTCCCGTAAAGCAACTGGAGTGCATGCGAACCAAGGGTGCTTGCGGTGCCTTTTCCAGGTCGCCCCGGACCAACACAACAGGTTGTTGGGTTTCATACTTAACGTCATAAACAATGACTTTCCAATCCCCAAAATGAGTCGGTAACTTGGTTTCTACTGATCGGCTGACCATTTTTTCGGTCAAGCGGCGATAAGCAATCAACTCCTCGATCGTAATGATCTCGTGTCCTTTTTCGTCTGCCATGATGAGTAACTGCTCACGCGTTGCCCGATTTCCGTCTTCATCGAGGATTTCGCAGAGCACTCCCGCTGGCGTTAATCCAGCCATGCGGGCCAGATCAACCGTAGCTTCCGTATGACCTGCCCGGCGCAGTACACCTCCTTCTTTCGCCAACAGCAGGTGAACGTGTCCGGGTCGCACGAAATCTTCTGGCCGACTGTGCGGATCGACAATCGTCAAAACAGTTCGACTACGCTCTTCGGCAGTAATGCCCGTCCGATTGAGACGATGATCCAGTGGTGTCATGAAGGCGGTGCCCAGTGGCGCCGTATTAGTATCCACGAGTGGCTGCACGTCGAGTCGTTCACAAACATCTGGCAAAATCGGCATACAGAAGTCACCTCGACCCCGCATGATCAAATTGACATTTTCAGGAGTTGCTTTTTCCGCCGCACAGATAAAATCGCCTTCGTTCTCACGACCTTCGTCGTCCACAACGATTACCACCTCACCGCGCGAAATTGCATCCACTGCCGCTTGTACCGAGGAAAATCCACGACTCATACACAACTCACTTTACAGCTAAAAAAAACCGGTTGCTTTCAACGAGAAAATCAGACCGCCAAGCTACCAGCAGTAGACCTTCGTGCTGTATTATAGGGTGCAATGTGCTATCGCTTCTAGGGCCGCCTACTAAAGGTTCGAAGCGCTTTTCCGAAATAATCCGATATCTGGCGTAACGCTGATGTTAGAGCGAGAAGAATTGATCGAACAGGCCTACTTGTACAAGATGCTGAGCGAACGTATTCCGCAAGGCATTCCTCTACAAGAAGTACTTGAGCAGGTGTGTGAGGAGTCCTTGGCAACCACCAAGCTGCCGCTGGCAATCGACTACCTGCTAGGAGAGCTGAGATATCATGGTGTGATGGCACCCGCCATGTCTCATCTGGATCACTATTTTGCTCCATTTCAGACCTACTTAATTGAGGAAGCAGAAGAAGAAGGAGGACGCTTCGACATTCGCACAGCCGTTGAGGTACTGAAATGCGAAGTTGAATATAGAGCTTCCGAGCCATCTCCAGCCGGCTTGTTCCTGTTTCAGTTTGAATCACTTTGCCGTAATCGACTTTCCTATGACCGTGGACTAAAAGCCATCTCCCGCGATTCTTTCTTTGATCCATCCTGGCAAGAGTGGATCTTAATCGTCCGGCGACAAATTGGCATCGTTGATTTCGCCGACATGGTCTACGTGCGAAGCCAGCACTACTACCATCGTCGTTTTGGGCAGGACAGTGCTGAGAAACCAGAGCAACCTATTCTGTTTGGCACCAAGGAAGGGAAGATAGCCTGGGCAAACCGTAAGAAAGATCCCTTGTTTCTGTTTGCGGCCTTGCAACGGCAACTCGGCTATCCAGAAGTGCCACGCCCCAAGGCGTTTGACGATACGCCTCAAGTGACCGCCAGGCTGGCACGACGCATGGAACAACTGGAAGGTCGGATCCAACTGCTGGAAGAAGAACAGCGCGGCGGCATTGATCTAAGCAACTTTTTTCGCGGAGAATTGCCCTTTCCTGACAGTTCAGACCCTCCCACTGGCTAACTGGCCAAAAACGGCACTGCTTGAGGAGATCCGGAGTCTGTCAACCATCACTTGACGCGTTCTCCAATTATGTAAGAATTGAAGGAACCGCCCGTGATTGCGGTTTAATACGCTGCAATCTCGTGGTACGATTGCAGAAGTGTACAGACCTTTACGGTTCACTCGAATAAGTGTTCGTAAATTGACTATCACTTGTTTTTCAAGAGCCTGAACGGGCGCAACATTTCACCGTGAATTCCCCGCTTGATTTACAGTCCGAAACCATCTCTGCTGCGTATCTGAAGAGCCCGCTCAGCGTGTCGCCTTCACAATCCGTACGAGAGGTCATGGAACTGTTGCGAGATCAGAAGCAAGGTAGCGCCCTGGTCTGTGACGGCAACGATTTGCTGGGGATCTTTACGGAGCGCGATGCGCTGGAAATCATGGCTGCCGATGGCGAGCTAGATGGCCCAGTGGAACAGGTCATGTCGACCGACGTGATGCGTTTACCACTGGATGCATCGCTTAGCGTAGCCGTACGTACGATGGCATTCGGCGGGTATCGACGGTTGCCCATCCTCGACGAACAAGGACATCCAATAGGCGTCTGTGTTGCTACCGGAATCTTGCGTTACTTAGTCGATCACTTTCCCGAAATTGTCTATACATTACCCCCCGAACCCCACCAAACACCTCAACAACGTGAAGGAGCATAACGATCGTCACATGATCGATGCTCGATGAGGAACGAGGCCCGAGACACTCCAGGAACCCCGCCGGCAGAGAATGAAATCGCAATGATGATGAGTGTTTCTCGATGAATTCTTGACGAGAACCGGCATAACAGACATCTAAAAGAATTATCCGCGTGTAACACAGGCAAGCAACAGACTAGAGAGTTGATAATGTCAGCAACGACTGAAGGACAAAATACAACGGTCAGTAACGTTGAACAACTTGAGAGTGCCACGGTACGACTCGCCGGTGATT
>JAYGDG010000303.1:0-2296 GCA_046583015.1 Pirellulaceae bacterium
GACGATGTCTTGCAGGCACAGTTTGAAAAATCGCAAGCGTTGGATCAGCAGTTAACCGAGGTATTTGCTGACGTTCCCGTGCCGGCAGGTTTGCGAGAGCGATTGCAGGAAGCGATTGCCCAGGCGGTTGCTTACCAAGGACTGCCGATTGATGAGTGTCGTGATACGACCGGTCCCGCTGAAGATCAGCAAAGTGATCCTGTTATTGTTGAGGTCACGGAAGAACGCCGGTTCTCTCAATCATTGCGTTGGCTGGCTTTGGCGGCCAGCTTGCTGATTGTCGCAGCTGTCTGGCGACAATTTCAGCCCGCCGAACCGGTTTCTCCCGAATTACTTGCCGGGCAAGCGACGACTTGGACAGAGCGGGTTATGGCCGCAAGCCACGATTGGAATAGTGACCTGCGGCAGTCACCGTCAACGCATCCCATCGATTCCTACGTCTTACCGAAACCCCAGAGATGGTCGCGGCTGAAGACGAACATTGATCCGCGGGCAGTTGTTTACGATCTCTCTTCTCTGAAAACAGATCGATTATTGTTGTTCGTCTTTCGTTCTCGCCAGTCGTATCAAGTACCACGAGTTGCCTTGCAGGAACTGATGGGAACTGGTGCACTGACTGTGGGTGCCTGGCAACAAGGCGACTTGTTGTATGTGATGGTAGGCCGACGGAATGGGCCAGCCTTGCAACAATTCATCAAGCAGCGCCTGCTGGGATACCTTTGGCGAGTACCCGCCGCCGCTTAAGAGCAGGGCTGCTCTGCCGTTTTTCGGCGATTCTCGACGGCCGCCTTCTGGCCCACCGGCGCTGGTGGGAAATCCGTGTTAAGGCCCCGCGTTTTACCCGGTAAGAGAGCCTTGAGTTCTTTGTTACAAGATTGCAGCGTTGCCATCAAGGGAGACCTCTCAAGGCCGCCTGGCAGAGCATTAGCTACGGGATACCAATGGAAAACATAGTGGAATTGATTCAATGCGTTTTTATCTATCTCTATGCCGTTTTGCTCGTCATCTTCTTTTGCTGCTGCTATGGCGCGGTACTGGCGATTGTCTGGGTCTATACGTACCTGCGACTCATATGTGCTTGTTTAGCGTTCGTCTTTGGTATTTACCTGGCCGTACTTCTTCTGCGGGCTCGCCATCGTTACTTCAGTGATCCCACGGGATTGAAAAGTCCAGGATGATCGTCTGCCGAGGGGACGGAAGTCCGGGTTAATCCTTAGAATGCTCCTGGAAAAGGTCTATTTTGCAGGCTCTTCTCTGCAAGCCACTGGACAGCCTGGTTACCTGGGACCGATGATAGAATTGATGAGTCCAAGTGGTGGCTGACGTGATGACTGCCAGTTGGATTTTAAGGTTTCAATGGGACCAGTTGGCAACGCCGGTAGATTTTGACGATGACTGCAATCCTGGGAATCTCTGCTTTCTATCATGATTCCGCCGCCGCTCTACTGATCGATGGCGAAGTGGTGGCCGCTGCGCAAGAAGAACGATTCACGCGCAAGAAACACGACTACGAGTTCCCGACCCAGGCCATTGAATATTGCCTCGATCATGCTGGCCTTTCACCGGGGGACTTGGATTACGTTGGCTTCTACGACAAGCCGCTACTAAAGTTTGAACGATTGCTGGAGACCTACCTCTCTTATGCACCTGCTGGCTTTCGCTCGTTTTTAAAGGCGATGCCCTTGTGGTTGAAACAGAAACTGCACTTGCCCCGAGAAATTCGTAAGGGGCTTAACAACGAGTACCGGCGTCGCGTTGTCTTTACCGAACACCATGAATCACATGCGGCCAGCGCCTTCTACCCGTCGCCATTTGAAGAAGCAGCCATTTTGACGATCGACGGCGTTGGCGAATGGACCACGGTCTCCTGTGGAGTTGGCCGCGGTAACCGGGTGGAATTGACGCATGAACTGCAGTTTCCCCATTCACTGGGCCTGCTTTACTCGGCCTTCACCTACTTCTGTGGTTTTCGAGTCAATTCCGGTGAATACAAACTGATGGGGCTGGCCCCCTACGGGGAACCCCGTTATGCCGACTTGATCCGCGAACACCTGCTCGACATGAAAGAGGATGGCTCCTTCCGATTGGATATGTCCTATTTCAATTATTGCCAGGGCTTGACGATGACCAATGGCAAGTTTGATCGCCTTTTTGGCGGGCCTCCACGAACGATGGAAGGACCCTTAACCGAACGGGAAATGGACGTGGCTGCCTCGATTCAAAAGGTGACCGAGGAAGTGATGCTCAAGATGGTCGCCCATGCCCGACAACTGACGGGACTGAATCAACTTTGCCT
>JAYGDG010000370.1:0-5533 GCA_046583015.1 Pirellulaceae bacterium
TGGCTTATGCAGGACAGTCAGGGGGATCTGTTCAAGTGTTGCAGAGCCAACGCTGCGGCCTTCGGAGTCAACCCCCAGGTGTCCGATACGAGCCTTTCGCTCTACGACAGTTTCACCGGAGGTTGCTACTCCCGTGATATGGATAGCTTGACTCGTGGCCACGGCATCGTCAGTGGCCACGAAAACCAGTTTTCCCTTGAGTTTGTTAGCCGGAATCTCAAGACTTTCCAGCGTCACTCCGGCTGGCAATTTTCCGGCGGTAATCTTAATGGGTCCCAGCAGCTCACCGGAACGCGTTACTTCAAGATCAACGGTGGCTTTGCCTCCTTGCTGTACCTGCAGGTGTTGACTCGGGATGTGGAGTTGGAAGTCGGGCACTGCCGACGCGACATGCAACTGGTAGACCAGGCTAAAGCCGCCCAGGGCACCGAAACGGAGATCACGAATTCTCAGCAACAAGTCTTCGTCCTTGGTGGCCTTCCAAGTGAATTTCGTGTGGCCACTGGTTTCGACACTATGGACTTCCTTGAGCTTCTTGCCACTAGGGTCGAAGAGGGTGATGATGGGGTTCGCCTGGTAGAGCGGCGCCACGGCCTCACAAGTGATGGTGTAATGGTTCCCTTTCTCTGTGGCGAGTCGAAACCAGTCCTGGTCTGTTTCACTGGCGAACTGTCCGTGAATCGCATGTCCCAGCGCTATTGGCATGGCTTGCTGGTCCCGGTCGTTAGGCTCCTGTTCTGACTGGTTGGTGTGCCTGTTGACTGAGAGTGTCGTTGCTTGCCACTGTTTGTTTGGTTGAAACTGAAAAGACGTTACCGTGGTGTCGGTGAGTTCCGGAAAGGTGACGCGTTGTTTGACAAGGGTTCCCTGGGAACTGCCATCCAATAGCAGGAACTGGACTTGCTGGCTCGTCCCTTGCTTTCCACCCTGCGGGAAAGCGGCTTGGACCATTGGTTGGTGGGTGAGATTGAGTCGATAAACGTGCGATGCGCTGCCGTGGTAGGAGATGTTAGCAACGCGCAGAAAATAATTTCCAGATTCGGGAGCTTTCAGGGCGAGTACCGGGTCACTACCGATGTGACAGATGGTGGTGGGCAGTTTTTTTCCGGTTGCATCGAGGAACTCGACAATCGGATCCAGCGAGGAGCCGATTCGTCCTGCCAGGACTTCGCAGACGATCAATTGGTCCGTGTTCAGCGAGAAGCGGTAATAGTCAACGTCCCGTTCTCCATAAATCTGCCCATTAATGGTGACGGGAGTTGAGACTTCTTGGGCGGTCTGTAACGTCGAGTTTGATTCATTTTCCAGGAATTCCGGGAGTGTGCCGAGTACAAAGGGTCGCCAGGCTGTTCCCCCGGCGGCACAGCTGATTTTCCAGTAGACCACGCCCGGCCCGACCTCGGCAGGGATTGTTAGCTGCGATAACCATTCCTTCGGGTAGGTGATTGGGATTTCAGTTGGAATGCGGCGGGGTGATTTTTCGCCCCTCACCAGGGAGTGGGTTTTTAGCAGCGGGGGCGCACTGAGCCGCGAGTCACTGAGGTGAAAACGGGTCCCCGGAGGAATGCACTCGGCTCCCACGCGTACTTTTACCGTCGAACCAATCTTGCCACCGGCCGGGAAGATATGGGTACTGCCCGGCAATTTACTGGGGACTGGTTGAGCCAGCAGAGAGGCAGACAGGATCGGCAAGCTGAGCAGGATAAGCAGAGAGCGAAGCAGGGAGCTTGCTTTCCGGGATCCAGGTGAGTGCTTGTTCATAACAGGGGCTGCTTGCTGGAGTTGCCAGTCACTTGACGGTTGAAGATCCTGTTAGCCGAATAATTCATGAACCGGTTTGCCATGATCCACCAGCGGAATGGGACGTCCCAGCGGCGTGTGGAGCATCTGCTGGTGATCGATCCCCAGCACCTTGAGGATCGTGGCACACATGTCTTGCGGGGTGATGGGACGATCTGTAACTTCGCTGGCCGTCTTATCGGTCTTTCCGATCGTCAAGCCGGTTTTCAGACCTGCTCCGGACATCAGGATAGAGAAGGCATTGGGCCAGTGGTCGCGGCCGGCCAGCGGATTGATGCGAGGGGTACGACCGAATTCTGTCGTCACGACGACCAGCGTATTTTCGAGCATCCCCCGATCGGAGAGATCGTTCAAGAGTGCCGGTATCGCCTGGTCGAAGCTGGGACAAAGAAGGTCCCGTAAACTGTAAGTATTCTTTCGGTGGGTATCCCAGTGTCCGTTTTCAATGCTGACAAATCGACAGCCCGCTTCGACCAGTCGCCGGGCTAACAAGCAGCATTGTCCCATGCTGGTCATGCCGTAGCCTTCACGGGTCTTTTCCGGTTCTCGTTCAATGTCAAAGGCCTGCTTGGCCAGCGGGGAGGTCATGATGTTGTAGGCTTTTTCGTAAAACACATCCAACGATTTCACCTGGTCGCTGAGGGCTTCTACTTGCTGTTCAAATTGATTGATCCGCTGCAGGGCAGCTCGGCGTCGTTGACTGCGACTGTCGGTGACCGAGGTCGGCAAGCCAATATCACGGACTGAAAAGTCGGGAGCCGCTGGGTCGGCGGTGATCGTGAAAGGACCGTAACTGGGGCCCAGGAATGACGGCCCGCCACTGTTGAGGAAGTTGGGTACAGAAATGTAGGGTGGCAAGGGACCGGGCTTGCCGAGGCGAGCGACCATCGATCCGAGACAGGGATGCTGGTTGTTATTCTGGTTGCCGTTGAAGTCACCGGCGCCTGCTTTCTTACCAGTCATCATGATGTGAAAACCACGGCCATGATCCGAATCATCGTGAGTCATGCTCCGCAGAATGGCCAGCTTGTCCGTCACTTTGGATATCTTTGGCAAGACATCAGAGATTTGCACACCGGGTACCTGAGTGGAAATGGGCTTGAAGTCACCTCGAATACCATCCGGTGCGTCCGGTTTCAGATCCCACATATCTTGTTGGGGCATGCCACCCACGATGAAGATAAAAATGCAGTTGATGTCTTTGCCGGCCGGTTTGCCAGCAGCCGAAGCATGTTGCAAGCGGAGGATGTCAGCCAGGCCGATCCCTGCCAGTGACCCGAAACGCAAGAAGTCACGTCGTGGCATCCCGCCGCCAGTCACTGAGGAGAACGGGTTGTTCAGTTCAGGTGTTAGAGACATGAAACAGCCTTTCTGAGAAACGAGACGTGGTGATCGGATGTTAGTGGATGAATAGGAAATCGTAGCAATTAATCAGTGTCCACATCAGGTCAGCTGTCGCTGCTTGACGTGATTGCTGTTCAAATAACTCCCTGGCCACCATTTGTTCACGCTCGGTGGCAGCCCTGCCTAGCACGCTCAGGCAGAGTTGGTTGGTGATTTCCTGTCGGCTCAGGCTACTTTTTGCCAGTTGTCGGGCGCGACCGCTGGCCGCAGTAACCTTGGCCTCGATTTCTGGAGCATTCATCAAGTGCAAGGCTTGCGCCATCGTCGGCTCGCCAGATTTCCCGCACTCGCAGGGTGATTCCCGCAGGGAGCGTCCAAAAGTATCCAGGAAATACGAGGGCAGACGATTGTCCCACAATTCAATGGCCCGCGTTCCCGGAGCCATGCCAACAAACTGCTCGGGAGAATCGGTAACTTGTGAAATGGCATCCAGGAGAACTTCTGCCGGCAGTCGCCGGACCAGGTAGTGAGAGTAATACTGATTGTCGTCGTAATTAAACTGGTTTGGCTTGCCGGAAAGCTGAAAGGTGTTCGACTCCAAGATTAAGCGGGTGACCTGCTTGAGATCATATTTCGATGCGACGACTTGTCGGGCAAGGTAGTCCAGCAGCGGTTCATTGGTTGCCGGGTTGGTTGATCGCAGATCATCTTCCGGCTCGACCAGTCCGCGACCGAGGTAGTGCTTCCAGAGCCGATCGGCGACCAGGCGGGCAAAATAGGGGTTCTTCGGTGAGACCATCCAGTCCGCGAGTTGGATTCTTGGATCCCCTTGAGCAAGTCCTGCTGGTGGCTGGCCGCCGGGTGGTTGGGTGGGGACCTGCTGACCGCTGAGCGGTACCTTGGTTGCTTGATGTCCCGGGTGGAAGATCAGCATTCGGTCGTTTCCCAGGGGCTTTCGTTGCAGCCCTGAGAAGAAGCCGGCCAAGCCGTAAAAGTCTTCTTGGCCCCATTTTTCGAACGGATGATGGTGGCATTGCGCACAATCCATGCGAATACCTAAAAAAGCCTGGCTGACCGTCTTGGTGAGGTCTTCGGCAGTTGGGGCCGCCCGGAAAAAATTAGTGGGACCGTACTTTCCGGAGTTGCCGCTGGCGGTAATCAGCTCGCGGACCCACTGATCGTAAGGACGGTTGGTTTGGATCTGTTGACGCAACCAATGGTGAAACTCATAGGCACCCCGGGGACCCATTTTTTCCGGGTTGAGCATCAGAACATCGGCCCATTTGAGTGTCCAGTAATCGGTGTATTCAGGCCGTTCCATAACCCGTTTAATTTGCTGCCGCCGTTTGTCCTGGTGTGGATCGCTCAGAAAGGAAGTGAGTTCGGTTGCCGTGGGGAGCGTGCCGATGGTGGTCAAATAGAGCCGTCTCAGGAAGATGCTGTCTTTGGTAGCGTCCGAAGGTTGCAGGCCCAGCGAATTGAGTTTTTGGCCGACCAGCGCATCGATCTGGTTGGCGACCGGTAATTGCTTCAGTTGCTGTGGCCGGGACTGACGAGGGATCAGAACGCGTGTGGCGACTACTTTTCCCATGTAGTTGACCGTGATGGCAGCTTCGCCCGGGTGCTTGCCAGTTTTGATTTGTTGTGCATCATCCACGTCGGCAATCACCGACTGATTGCTGGAGTAAGAGGCGGCGGCGGTGACATCGCGGTGACTGCCGTCACTGTAGATGGCGGAGACCAGCAGTTGGTGGGAACGAAGAGGTTCCATCAGGACCTGCTGCGGTTGAATGACCAGCTTCTCTAAAACAGGACCGTCCGATTGTCCCCAGGGGGTTCCCTGTTCGATCCATGTAAGCATGATTTGCTGGTCGACGGAGTTTACTTCCATCCGTTGTCCACCACCGTGGGGCACGCTGCCCGTTGCTTTTCGTAGCAACAAGCTGAGTCGTGGGTCGGCAGGAAAAAGACGGCGGCCACGTGCTTCTTTGGTCAAGGCATCAAAATCTGCTTGGGGATCAAAGCCGAAGACGGAGAGCTTGAAACCGTTTTGTCCTGTTTGCCTGCCATGACAGCCCCCGCTGTTGCAGCCCAACTTTGAGAGTAGCGGGAGAATGTCACGCTGGAAGTGAAGGGGAGGATCTTGGGCAGGACTAGTGGTGACAACGGGAATGACAGCTCGCAAATTGCCCACCGTGATATGTAGCATGGTCTTGCCAGCTGACTTACCTCGCACAACGCCTGTCCGACTGACGGTGGCAATGTTTTCATTATCCAATTGCAGTTGAGCGGTACGGGTGACGTCGCGAGTAAAGGATCCCTGGTTGTGCAGAGTGACTTGAATCTGTTGCTGTAAATTGAAGCCGCTTAATTCAATCGATGCGGGTGC
>JAYGDG010000375.1:0-4083 GCA_046583015.1 Pirellulaceae bacterium
CCACGACCGTGACGTTTTGGCTGGGCCAACAATTCAAGTGCCTTCTCCAAGGTCACATCTAGCGGCGATATCTCCGCGGGCAAAGATCGCGTTTCAGTACCACATTTAACGTAAGGGCCATAGCGACCATTGTGCGCCAGCACTGGTTCCTGCTCCTTGGTCCCTAATTCACGCGGCAAACCAAGCAGCTTCAGGGCTGTCACCAGGTCCATCTCTTCCAACGTCATACCCGCTAACAAGGAAGCATTCTTGACCTTTTGTTCCTCGCTGGTCGTACCCAGTTGAATGTAAGGCCCAAAGCGTCCTTGCTTGAGGTAAACCGGTCGACTCGTTTCTTCACAAAAGCCGAGAGGCTCATCGGCCAGTTGTCCCTCGGCAAGCAACTGCAAGGCCTTCTCCTGGGTCAGCTCGTCGGGCGTCATGCTATCGGGAATACTGGCTCTCCGTTCCCCTTGCTCGATAAACGGTCCGTATTTACCAACACGAATCCAGACTTCTTCGCGATGTTCCCCGCTTGTCGGTTCACCCAGCGTAAAGCGACTGACAGTACGCGGGTCAACATCGTTGATTTTGTCAGCAACCAGTTTTTTTAGTCCTGGTTCGTCACCCCCGAAATAAAACTCCTCGAGATATTTCAAATGCTCGACTTCCTGGCGACTGACCGCATCAAGAAAATCTTCCATTTGAGCCGTAAACTGATAGTCGACCAGGCCGGGCAAGTGTTCTTCCAGCAATCGGACAACTGAAAAGGCAACCCAGGTTGGCACCAGTGCCTTGTTCTTCTTGAAGACATAGTCTCGACCGATAATCGTTTCAATAATCGCTGCGTACGTGCTGGGCCGCCCGATACCCATCTCTTCCAGAGCCCGCGTCAAGGACGCTTCGCTGTAACGAGCGGGAGGCTGCGTGGTATGGCTCTTCGGTTCTAGTTGCTGACAATCAAGCTGTTGCTGCAGGTCCATCGCCGGCAGAATCGTCTCTTTATCGGCCAGTTCGGCAGACGGGTCATCCGACCCTTCCACGTAGGCCCGCAAGAAACCGGCAAAGTCAATCGTCCGACCACTGACCTGGAAAGTAGCACCCCCGCCTTCAATCGTGATCATGATGCGATGACCACGAGCATCCGTCATCTGACTGGCAACCGTCCGTTTCCAAATGAATTCAAACAAGCGGAACTGGTCGTCCGACAAATCACCGCGAATCGCCTCGGGCAGCATAAACGGATCGCCCGCTGGCCGGATTGCCTCGTGGGCTTCTTGGGCATTCTTTACTTTCGATGTATAAGAACGTGGCGATTCTGGTAAGAAATCATCTCCGTACTCCGATTGGACCAGTTTGCGGGCAGCCTCGACTGCCACCGTGGCCAAATTGGTCGAATCGGTTCGCATGTAAGTGATGTAACCATTCTCATACAAGCTCTGGGCCACTCGCATCGTACGAGTCGCCGTGAACCCGATCTTGCGATTCGCTTCCTGCTGCATCGTACTGGTGGTAAAGGGTGCAGCCGGTTTGGTCGTGTAAGGTTTGTTTTCGAGACTGGCGACACGGAAGTCGACCCCCTGCAGTCGCTCCATTAACTGCTGGGCCTGGGTTTCATCCATTAGGCAGAGTTCAGGATTCTTGATCTTGCCTGTCGCCGAATCAAAATCCTTACCAGCCGGCACACGCTGACCATCCACCGAAACAAGCGTCGCGTCAAATTGTCCGCCCTTACCATCGGCAGCATCCGCTGCCTGGACAGAAAAAGTACCGACAAGATCCCAGTACGTGGCGTCTACAAATGCACAACGGGCACGTTCACGCTCAACAATTAGACGAATCGCCACGCTTTGAACACGCCCAGCCGATAACTTGGGACCCACTTTTCGCCACAACAACGGGGATACTTCATAACCATAAAGACGATCCAAAATACGCCTGGTCTCTTGAGCACGAACCAAACCCTCGTC
This sequence comes from Pirellulaceae bacterium, assembly GCA_046583015.1. Taxonomy (GTDB): domain Bacteria; phylum Planctomycetota; class Planctomycetia; order Pirellulales; family Pirellulaceae; genus JAZADA01. The sequence goes on from JAYGDG010000375.1 coordinate 1,950, forward strand.
AATGTCACGGGTGCTTGTCAGGGCATCCTGAATGGCCTCCTTAGTGATCTCATGAAACACGAGACGCTGGACAGGAACCTTCGGTTTAAGCACCTCCTGCAAATGCCAGCTGATCGCCTCCCCTTCACGATCTTCATCGGTGGCCAGATAAAGACTACTACACTCCTTGAGCAACTTCCGCAGCTTCGTGACGTGGGACTTCTTCTCCGCTGGAATGACATAAACGGGATCAAAATCCTCGTTGACATTGACCCCCAGGTAGGACCATTCCTCTCCCTTGTATTTCGCAGGAATTTCCTTCGCACCCCGCGGTAAATCTCGGATATGGCCAATGCTCGCCTCGACCACGTAGTCTTTCCCCAAGTACTTGGAGATCGTACGGGCCTTTGCCGGTGATTCGACGATCACTAGCGACTTGCCGCCAGATTTACTCGACTTTTTGGCCATCAATTCATTCCGTTCCGATTGAGTAGCTTCACAAACTCAATTGCTCATCAATGCTGGAAACCGCCTAACAATAGGTGAAATAGGGTAAATTTAAGGGGCAATCGCTCTCTCCAGACCTATCTTAAGTGCCAACAGGGCACCTTGCACAACAACCTTCCGCCTCTTAGCATCGTCTACCAGAACCGCGTCTCCCCACCAGAAAATAGGGAATTGCCGTACCAACAGGCTATTTTGCCCGTCTCTGAACGAGAATCCTCTCCCATTAGGAACGGACTCCAGTTGACGAACTGGCATTGTATTGACTGCACGTACTCCTAAAATTGTTGGTTCTCGGTGGGATCGTCCCCTCACAATTCAATAATATGGGGCCTAGCAACCTGTCAAGGCCGTGACGACTGGATTAACTCCGTCAATCAGGATCAATGACTATGAAGAAGTTGAGCCCTTTTGGCTTTTTTCGTGACCACCAACGTATGTTTCTGGCAGTCTTTGGCGTCGTGATTCTGGTCGTTTTTACGGTCGGGCCGTCGTTGCAAAGTTATCAGTCAACCCAAGGAGGGGGGGGTGGCAACGCTCCAGTCGTGCAGTGGAACCAATGGAGTGTCCCCTACCTTGGAAAAATTTGGATTGTCGGCAAATTTTTCCGAGGAGGCGAGTCTGTCACCGAAAACGAACTCGCGCGCCTTCGCAACATGCACATCATGGCTCACAACGTCCTGGACGCGATCCGCCCGCCTATAGTCCGTACTACCGTGCCCCCATTGCCCCATCCCAACGACACGGGAGATGAATACCTGGTCAATCTCTTGCTCGTTGAAGACAAGGCAGACGAATTACGCATTGTTGTCACTGATCAAATGATCGATGACTATCTGGTCGCTTACTCAAACTCGGAAATCGAAATCAAGCACTCAAGGTTCTTGAATCGATTGGAAGGGGAACTAGGCAAGACCCTCTATAAAACAACCAATGGCCAAATGACAGAGCTACAGTTCTACAACCAGATGCGACGTGAATTAACTTTCCATCACGTGGTCTATCGTCTGGCGGCCAGTGGCGCCTCGGATATCTCCTTTCCTGGCGACCTGTGGACCCTCCACCAACGCAATGAACGAAACCTGGAAATTGAGTACCTGGAATTTGAGGCAGCAAGCTACGCGGACGAAATCTCCAAAAATCCCTCGACTGCGGAGTCACGGCTGTTCTACGACCTCTATCGAGACTCCTTGCAAGATCCCTTTCCCTTTCAAGCGAATCACTTCTATCCCGGTTTCCGCTATCCAGAACAAGTTGATTTCGGTTACCTCCACATCGACTACCAGGAAGATTTCTTCCAACCAGCAATGGAAACTGCCAAAGCGACCATTACCGATGAACAGGTTCAGACATACTACGATGAACACAAAATAAACTACATCAAAATTCCTGACGAGAAGAAGCCTGCCGACGACAAGAAGCCTGCCGAGAAGAAGCCTGACGCTACCAAAGCGAAACCGGCTGACCAGGGAAGTCGTCCACTGAAGGCCTCAACCAACTTTGTCAGCCTGCAAGCTGAAAAAGCTGTTGCTCCCAACACTGACAAGAAGGACAAACCGGCCGACGAGAAGGACAAACCGGCCGACGAGAAGGACAAACCGGCCGACGAGAAGGACAAACCGGCCGACGAGAAGGACAAACCGGCCGACGA